>NZ_LWMS01000011.1 GCF_003149675.1 Methanosphaera cuniculi
ATAATATATTATATAATTAGATTAATATTAATACTTAAAAAATATTATTAAGAAAATATTTTTTTTTAGAAGTATGACTATTATTAATTAGTAAAAATAATTATAAAAAAACAAAGAAAAGTATAAAAAAAAGTTTTTTTTTATTTTACACAAGGAAAAATAAGTATTTTTAAATCTAAATAAAAAAAAAGATACCTACTCTTTGGATAAAAAAAGATTCTTTGGAGAAATTATTATGCGAATAAGTATGTCTCTTCCAAATAAACTACTCACTGAATTTGATGATGTATTACGTGATAGGGGATATCAATCCAGATCAAAAGGAATACGTGATGCTCTAAAAGATTATATTCTCAGATATCAGTGGATGAATGACATGGAAGGAGAACGTGTAGGAGTTCTAGCAGTTATATATGACCATCACTATGTAGGTGTAATGGAAGCAATGACTGACATACAACATGACTACATGAAACAGATAAATGCAAGTTTACACATTCACATGAATGAGAAATATTGCCTGGAAGTAATAATTGTAAAAGGTGATGTTAAAAAAATACGTGAATTAACCGAAAAGCTAATGAGACTTAAAGGTGTAGAACACGTAAAATTAACAAGTGCAGGAACAAGCAACCTTGATCAATTACATGAAGATGAAGAAGAATAAAAAAATAAGATAAAAAATTTTACACAAGAAAAAAAAATAATATACCCACATAAAAAAAAATAAATAATAAGATGTAAAATTAATTATTTAATCTTTAATTCATTAGTTATAAAAAGAAAGCTTATACTTATAATCTAAATAATAATTCTAAATTAAACTTTCCTTTTTATTTTAAAAATTATAGAAAGAAAAGTTATTAATAAAAACTACTATTTTTTTCTCAAATTATATAACTGAAATTATAAAACTAAAATACATTATAAAATAATACTATTTTTTTTTATAACCCTAAACTTTAGGAATAGATTTTATTTTTATATTTGTTATTACAAAACTATCTTATAATGACATACTATGATGATTTAGTTAATGATAAAAAACGAGTTAACATATTTAAAGATGCTATAATGAATGAAAGTTATGGTATTGTATATGATCTTGGAACAGGTTCTGGAATTCTTGCAACTTTTGCATCACAAAAAGCTGATAAAGTATATGCAATAGAAGTAAATCCACTAATTTTAAAACATACAAAAAAAAATCTTAAAAACTATCCTAATGTTAAACTAATAAATACAGATGCAACCTGCTATAAATTAGATCCAAAGCCTGATGTAGTAATATGTGAAATGCTTGATACAGCATTAATTGATGAAGAACAAGTACCTGTAATAAACAATGCTATAAAATATAAAAAGCCAACTACAATCTTCATACCAAAAGCAGTAGAAAACATGATAGAACTAATAACAACAAACATCAACCACATAACATACTATGAAGATAATCATCCAGAAATAAAAATACTATCTGATAAAAAAACATATAACACAATAGAATTTAACAACACAATAAATCCATGCATAAATAAAAATATCATCATAAAAGTAAAAAATGATGGACTTCTTAATGCAATAAAACTCACAACAAACACAATACTAAATGACACACTAAGCATAGGACCTACACCAATGCTAAATCCACCACTACTAATACCACTAAATCAACAAAAAAATGTAAAAAAGAATGAAAAAATAGAAATACAACTAAAATATAAAATGGGAGGTGGCTTAAATACCATACAAGCAAATATCCTGTAACATAAAACAATTTCTAGATAACTATGATAAACTCCTAATACTCACAATAGGAAATCCTCTAAGAGGAGATGATGGACTAGGACCATTACTATCTGAAAAATTATATGAAAAACTAGTAAATATAACAGATAAAAACACAGATAACATCTACCTACTAAACTGTGAAACAACACCAGAAAATGATACAAGTACAATACGACAATTAAAACCGTCACATATAATAATAGTAGATGCAGTAGAATTTGACACAACACCTGGGGAAATTATAATAATCGATAAAAAACAAATTGATGAATTTAATGTATCAACACACTCAATGCCAATATCTTTCCTAATAAACTATATAGAAAAAACAATAGGAAGCAAAGTAATGATAATAGGAATACAACCTGAAGAAATGTTACTCATAAATAAAATATCAACACCAGTAAAAGAGAGTGTAGAAACACTATCAAACATAATAACCGAAAACATATAAAAAATGGGGAGTTAGAAGATAATATGAAAATACTATTTATAGGATCAAGATTATTTGATGATGTAGCATGGTATCTAAAAGAAAACAACATCACATCAATAATAACAGAATCAAATGAAAATGCAGCAAACTTAGAACTTGCAGATAAACAATACATAGTAAAACGGGGAATGGATGAACCCATGCAAATAGCAATAAAAGAAGATGTAGATGCAATAATACCATTAATAGGAATAGATCCACCACTCATAGATGTAGGTGCAATGAAAGATAAACTCGAAAAAGAAAATAATATACCAGTAATAGCAGCAAATCATAAACTAGCAACACTAGCAGCAGATAAATATGAAACCAAAAAACTACTAGAAAAAAACCAGATAAAAACACCACACTATGAACAAATAACTCCAACTTATAACCTGGAAGATCTATATGATAATCTGCCAAAAGTACTTAAAACACCAGATGGACAAGGAGGAATAGGTGTAAAAATAGCATTAACACCTGAAGATTGTGATGAATTCATAGAATCAAAAACAAACATCTTCACAGAAGACTACATAGAAGGATATGAAACATCAATAGAAGTACTAAGATATAACAACCAAACCATACCACTAACACCAGTATATAAGGGAATCACAACACTAAAAGGAACACATCCACTAGCAAAAATAAAACAAGCACCACTAAAAATAGATAACATAGATAATAATCAACATAATAGTGAAATACGAAACTTAGCCCAAAAAATAGCAGATCTCATAGATCTAACAGGAACAATGGACATAGATATACTACATGATACAACCAAAAATGAAGACTACACAATAGAACTAAACACAAGACCAAGTGGAACACGATATATGACAGCAGCAACAACAGATATCTATCCACTATGTCAACTAGTAGACATGGCATCCGGCAAATGGAGTGCTAAAAATGTAAAAAAACAAATGAAAAACTATGTATCAACAGAAATACCAGTAGGAGACTTCCCAGAAGATAAATTTGAGGAAAGAAAATACTTCACAGATAAAAACTCATACATCGTACATGGACCAAAACACTATCAACGCGTAACAATAAGAGCTGAAAACTATGATAAACTAAATGACCTTACATATGAACTAATACCAGAATATGCAAAACAACACAACATAAACTTCAAACAATAAAAACTTATAACCTCCTTTATTATTTTCTTATTTTTTTTTTAAATTATAACAAAAAATATTAGATATAATTTTATAATAATTATTAATAATTTTTTTCTTTCTTTTTCTTTTCATTCTCTTTTTTTTATTTTAATTCACATTACTTATTTTAATGTTAAGTTAAAAATATTTAGTTAGATATAATGGAATTTATATTTTTTTTTATAAATTAATTTAAAGGGAGGGCTAATTTAGGTGATAGGTCAAGTCGATATACTCATTTTTATATTAACTATTATTGCAACAGCTGTTTTTACTGCTGCTGTAAGACGTGGTTTGCTTGTAGCTGATATTCGGGATAATCCTATTATTTCAGAACATCGTCAAAAGAGTGGTACACCTACTATGGGTGGTTTTGGTATGCTCTTAGGTGTAGCTTTTATGGCTATGATTTTATTTCAGATAAATGCTAGTAGCTATCTTATTATTGTTGTTCTTCTCATGCTTGTTGCTGGTATTTTTGGTATGTTTGATGATTTACTTGGTTTTAAGGTAAAAGAGTACCAGAAAGTTGTACGTAATGATGGAGAAGAACCTGTACAGATAGGATTATTAACACTTGCTCCTGGAGAGGAGGCAAGAATTGCATCAGAGAAGGCTAAAGCTGATTATGCAGAGATTGTGGAAACTGAACATAAGCTTACTTTAATTGATGAAATTCCAATTAAAAGTGAGACTTCAGAGTCTGAGAAGATTATTACACAAATTGTAGTAGCTTGTTTTTTAATTCTTCCTGGTGTTTTATCAAGTAATATTAGTGGTTTTAATATTGGAATTTGGATGATACCTCTTGCTATTTTTGCAATTGTTGGATCTATTAATTCTGTTAATCTTATTGATGGAATGGATGGTCTTGCAGCTGGTATTATTGCTATTGCATCTGTTGCATCAGCAATTTATGCAAGTGTCATAACAGGTAGTGTGGCTTCACTTCCATTTGTTGTAATTGCAGGTGCAGCTGTTGGATTCCTTGTTCTTAACCATTACCCAGCTAAGATTTTCATGGGAGATACTGGTTCTTATGCTCTTGGTGCAGGTTATATGGCAGCAGCACTTCTTGGAAATACTTTTATATTTTCAATTATAGCACTTGCTGTACCTATTGTATCTGTAATAATAAGTTTACTTCACAGAGCTCATATTATCACATTACCAGTTGAACCATTACATCATACATTAAACTATCATGGAATGTCTGAACAGAAAATTATATTATTATATTGGGCAATTACATTTGTTGTCTCAATTATAGCACTATTCATATTTGGTGTAATATAATATAGCTACAAAAAAAAATAAAATAGTATATATAAAAAAAATGAAAATTTAAAGGAAAATCAAATAAAAGAAAAAATTTAGTATTATGTAAGGAGGATTTAAAATAACAATGCAAAAAACAAACTCAATTTATGCATCCGAACTTGCCCAGAAGATTGATGGAAAACTATATGGACCTGATAAACTATTAAGTGGACATTACACGTACTTAAATCGTGCAGAAGCTGGTGATATAGTAATCAGACACTGGATAAATGATAAAGGTATCAAAATTGCAAAAGATAAGGAAATTTCATGTGTTATTACACAAAATCCTCATGAAGATGCAGTGAATGTAGCTAAAGAATTAGACTTTTGTTTAATTGTAACAGACTATATTGAATATGCAACAGCATATGCACTAAATCAAACAGTGAAAAAATATGCAAATGATTCAATAAAGATTGCTACAACTGGAACAAATGGTAAATCTACCACCACTCATCTTCTTTATACTATTTTTTCAGATTTAGGATTTAAAACATATACAAATACAGATGCTGAATCTGAGGGTAATACACTTATTGATCCTAAAGTTGCATCAGAACTACCAGAATTTTATAATGAAAATAATGGTCTTGATGTTATCACACTTGAAGTATCAGAAATTCAAGGATGGGATGATAGAATCATGGAAAATCATGCCTATGAAATGATAAGTGCACTTGATGCTGATGTTACAATAATAACAAATGCATCAATGGATCATATTAATCTACTTAGATCATTTGATCATTTACTTGAAGAAATAAGTGGAGCTGCACGTGCAATAAATTATGTTGATAAAAGTTCACTTCTCATACTCAATTATGAGGATAAAAATATTGCAAAGATGAGTGAAATTGTAGAAAATAATTCAAATGTAGATGTAATGTATTTTGGAAACTATGATGATGATGATAGATTATTATCTGTAAGTTATAAGCCAAAAGTAGGAATATATGTAGCAGATGAACTTTACATAAAATATGATGATCTTCCATTTACATCAATGCATTTTATCCAAGATATTATGGCAGCAATTTGTGTATGTGTATATTATAACTTAGATCACAAAAAGGTAGTAAAATCACTTAAAAACTACAAACCACTTGCACGAAGATTTATTAAACTTCGAGAAAATCCTGTGATTATTGATGATTTTGCACATAATCCATCAGGAATAAAACTTACAATAGAAAATGGATATGACTTAGGCGAAAATGTATATATTGTTGATGCAATACGTGGAAGTCGTGGTGATGATATAAACCGTGAAATAGCTGAAGCATTAGCAGAAACACTAAAAAATCGTAGTAACTATACACTTTATATTACATCAAGTATAGATGTAGTAGATCATCTAAACTGGGTTGAACCATCAGAATTTAATATATTTGAAGAAACATTAAATCGTGAAGGTATAAAATATACATTTATTGAAAAACTTGAAGATACTCTTATAAAAGTAGTAGATGAAGCAGGTGATGATGATGTGATATTACTTCTTGGAGCTCAGGGAATGGATCCTGCTAGTGGAATACTAACAAAGCATGATCTAATATAATATTTTTTTTTATTTAAACACCCCTTTTTTTTTTAATTAAAATCTTTTTTTTAAATACATTACTCATTTTTTTTATAGATATTATAAAATCCTATTAATAAATAGACATACTCGACTTTTTTTTCTTAATTGTATTTATACAAAAAATAATAAAAATAAATAATTAGTAAGAAGTAAAGAAAAATACTAATTTAATTTTTTTTTATATAATAATAAATAATCTAGATAAAAAAAAAGAAATAATAATTTACTAAAAAAAATATGAAAGGAGTGTGTTGTAAAACAATGTTTAAATCATGTCTAGTAGTGGGTGCAGGAAATGCAGGACGTCCCGTAGCAAGATTACTAAATCATCAAGGAGTAGATGTAACAATATCAGATGCAAAAACATTTGATGAATTTACAACAAGACGACAGGGAAGACTAAAAGTCCTAGAAGATGAAGGAATCACACTTAAACTTGGAGAAAAACAGCCAAAAGTAGATGAATATGATGCAGTATATCTAGCACCAACAATACCAGAAACTGCACCAATATATCAACAAATAAAAGATCAACAAAAAATAATTATAACACGTAAAACAATTAGTGACATTGTAAATAACATACTAACAATGGATAAAATAGGAATAACAGGGTCTTTTGGAAAAACAACAACAACAGATATGCTAACACATATATTTAAAGCAGCAGGATATAAAGTATATCAATGCTCATCAATGAAATGGAATCTGGTAAGTGAAGCAATAGTAGATGACATTATAAAAGGTGAATATAAGGGTGCTGATATTGCAATAGTTGAACTACCACATGGAACACTAGGACTACTTGGAGAATTAGACCTTAAAATAGGAGTACTAACTAACCTAAGACCAGAACACTTATGTGAATTTGGTGGATCAATGCAAAAATATGTAGATCGTAAAGCATGTATTCTACCTGCAAGTCAAACACTTGTTGCAAACTCACAATGTGGAGATCTACTAACATATAAAAGAGATGACACAATATACTTCAACTTTGAAGATCAAGAAGAACTTGATCTTGAAAAATATAAACCAGTATACATAGGACTAATTGATGATGATGGAAATTATCATATACAAATAGATACTCATGATGAAATATCAGACTATGAAGTAGATATAGATACAGTAGCATACTACACTTATGAAAACCTAACTGCAGCAATAGCAGCAAGTATGACATATGGACTAACCATAGATGATGTAAAACGTGGAATATCCAACTTCACAGGTGTTGGTGGACGTATGGAATATCTAGGTAAATTTAATGGAGTAGATGCTTATTATGATGCATCATATGGAGATCAAAGTGTACGCCAAGCACTTGAAGCAATCAAAGATGAAAATCTAATAATATTATATGATAATGTAGATTCAACTACCATTCGTGATAAAAAAGAAAGTGGACGTACAATTGGTGATTATGCAAATATTGTAATAGCATCAGGATATGTGGAAGTTACAAACACACTAGATATGGATTCTGCATTAGAATTACTTGGTGCAATAGAAAATGATGATGTAGTAAAACTAGCAGTATGCACAGTAGATGAAGCAGCAGAACTAGCAATGAAATATGCAAAACCAGGAGATATCATAGTACACCTAGGACCTGATGCATCAAACTCATATGAACAAGCAAAAACACGAATGTTAAAAGGACTAAATGAGGGAAGCAAAAGATATGACAACCAATGATACTAAAAAAAATATAGATATAAATGAAGATACAGTATTTGGAGTAATAGGTGTATGTGGAATAAATGGAAATCTAATAAGTCGAATACTAATGGATCATGGATACAAAGTAATAGCTAATGATATGGTAAATCCTGAAGATTGTAGATTTAAATCAGCACTAAAAGATTATCCTGATATGGAAATATACTATGGAGGAGTACCTGAATCATTCTTTGAAAAATCAGATTATATAGTACTACCAATGGCTTTAATTGAATCAAAATCAATGTTATATCAAAAAGTAAAAAAATATAACATACCAATACTAACACCAGAAGATATATGTGATATGTTTATGCCAGCACATCCTGTAATATGTATAACAGGAACAAATGGAAAAACAACTACAGTAGCAATGCTAAAAAATATAGTATATAAATCAGGATTAAAACCATGTGAACATAATCTTGATAATCTACAAGGAAATGCAGCAGATATACCAGCACTTCAATCAAGACTTAAAGGAGATCTTAACATACTTGAAACAGGTACATTTGGAGTAACAGGAAGTCTTAAAAAACTTGCAGAACCATGTCATCCTGATGTTGGAATTATAACAAATATAACACCAGATCATCTTGATAAAAATGAAAGATTTCTTGATTATGCAATGGTTAAAGGTGAACTTATCGAATTACTTCGTGGTAAAAAACTCATAGTAAATAATGATGATCCAACAATTAAAGCATTACTTGATAAACTTGACTATGTAGGTGAAGTTATAACATATGGACTTGAAACTAACCCAGTATCAAAATCAACAAAACAATGCTTCTGTGGAAATAATGCAGTAGTTGATGAATATATTGCAGGTGTAGGAGTATATTCATGTAAATGTGGAATAGAATACCAAAAACCAGACTTCCTTGCATTTAATATTAATGATGAACATAATGCATTTGATCTTAAAACACCAGATAATAAGATAATGCACTTTGAACTATCAGTAAATGGACTACATAATATTTATAATGCAACAGCAGCAATTGTTTGTGCACTTAAAATATTACAACTAGACTATGATACAATTTATCAAGGAGTTAAGGAATTTAATGGTGTAGATGGACGTATGCAAACTATTGGAAAAATAGCAGATAAAACTATTATGGTAGATTATGCACATAATCCGGCAGGAATTTCAACAGTACTAGCAGAACTTAAAAATATGTATGATGTTGTTGTTGATGTAATTACAACATCATCAGAATCAGGTATAAAAGGAGATCATGAAATACTAGAAAATGCACTTAAACATGCAGATTATGTAATACCAGCATCAAATAATGCATATGATTGTGCAAAAGAAGCACTTGATAATAAAATTGGAATAAATCAAATTATACTACCTGAATATCTTCCACAAGGTGAAAAGATTGGAACACTTGGTGCTTCAAAAGATCAAGTAAAAGCAGGATTATACACTGCATTATCTTTAGCTAATAAGAATGTTGATCTTATAGTACTTACAGGTGAAGCTGCATATAAATTTGAAGAAACATTAAAAGATGAAATTCATTCATTTAAATAAGTAATCTTTAAATTAAATACATCACACCTTTTTTTCCTATTTTTTTTATATTTAATATTAAAATTATATACTATAAATTTTAAACATATATGTAGATAATCTTTAAAAAGTTAAATGATAATAAAACTACATAAGTTTATTTAAATACATCAAAAACTTTTTTTTTAATGGAATTTTATTTTTCTATTATCCCCTAAAAAAGAGTTAATGTTGAAATAAAATATTTTTTTTAGTTCAAAATTTAGCTTTTTAATTTATAAAATAAAAGAAAAAATATATACTATAAAAAAAAGGAATAATAGTTTTTATATTTTTTTTTGGGATTATAAGAAAATTAGAGGTGAAATTTTTGTTTATAAAAGTTAGAAAAGATACCTTAATTATCTTAATTTTAGCATTTATCTTAATTTTATCAGGACGTGCAATGAGTTATGTTGCATTTGCCTCATCTGATCATTCAGGTGATGATGTACCAATATCTGGTATCATGGTAAAAGGTAATGATATTATATCTACATCTACAATTAAGGCAAATGTTGAAGCAGCAGGTTTCAGATCTACAAGTTATATTGATGGTAACACTCTTGTTACTACTCAAAGACAATTACTTCTGTCGGATGCAAAACAGAATGCCGCGGAAATGGTAAAAAAATCAACTATACCTGGTACATCAATTGCTCCTATTAATGCTGTTGATGTTCAAGTTGATACAAAAACAGGAAATGTGATTGTAACAGTTGTTGAGGATTTCTCAATTTTACAGAAAAATGTTACAAACATAACAACTAATAATACAACAAGTACTGTTAATGGTACAGGGCATTAAAATAATGAGAATATAGGAGAATTTAATATTATGAATAGGTCTAAGTTTTCAAAAATAGCATTATTTTTAATAGTTGTTATGATATTTTCAACTACAGCTTCAGCAACAATGAACGTAGCTGTTATAACAGATCCTACAGGTAAGGATCCTAATGGATGTGCTGCTGGAAGCCAGTCATTTGCACCTAACATGTTCCAGTCAACATTTATATTTTCACAAGAACATAAAATGGCACTACTATCTGGGGGTGAAGGTACATCAGATGTTCGTGTAGCAGCTATTATTAAGGCTCTTACAGAACTTCAAAATAATGGTACTCCAGAACAGGTTGTAAGTGTAGCATCAGGTTATCCTGGTATTCGTCTTATGGCAGTAAATCCAACAGAAGGTATTGCTGTAGGTGGAGATTTTGATGTTTATGTTGTAACTGTAGATAATAGTAGTAAAATTACAGTTCAAGCAGCAAGTGGGGGAATAGCAAAAGTACCACCTGGTACAAAAGGAGCAATAATACACCTTCGTAACTCTGAAGGAAACCCTAAAGCTGGAACTGCATCTACAGTAAGACTTCAAACAGCTATGAATATTGGAAAAATGATACGTGATGGTTATCCTGCAACAGAAATTGTAGCACAAGCCTTTGGTGAAGTTGCACGTGATTCTGGAGAAGATCATGGTGGTGGTGCTATAAATCTTGTATCAGGTGTATCAACTGGTGATATGTTTACACCAGAACAGTTAAATGATGTGGGATATGAGATGGAAAAACCATACAGTAAAGTAAGTGACAATGGTTGGAGTGTAGGTTATCCTGAAGCTGAGAACTATCAAGTATCTCCAATTGATGGAAGTCCACTTGATGTTGTATATGCATATGAAGCACTTGGAAATACAATAACAGTATCTAATGATAATCCAACAGTATCAGCATATGGTAGTGAAGAGAAAGGTATCTCTGAAGCTACAAGTAGTGTTGTAACAACTGCTGTTAAAAAAAATGGATATGATCCTGTTAAAATAGCACAAGCTGTAAATCGTGCTATTAGTATTGGTAGTATTGTGGGTGTTGAGTATGTTGATGCATCAGATATTAACGTACGTGAAAATATTAAAGCTGTAGGTGTATATTATACTGCAGCTCCTAATGGTAAAAGTGCACCAGTATGGAATTTACCAATAGATTCTAGTATCTTTGATATTCTTGGTAATGTTCAAACTGTAATTGGTGTACTATTAATACTACTAGCTGTCTTTAGAAGTACTCTTATTAAGTCATACTTCAGACGTAGATAGAAATGGGAAAATTATTAAAAGTGGAAAAAAAATAATAGTACTTTTTTTTCACATTTCTTTTTCTTTTTTATAAAATCTTTTTTTTTATTATTTTTAGATAAACAACTTAATTTTAAATGAATTACATTTTTTTTTTATGACTATTTTTTTTTAATTTAAATACTTAATAGAACATATGATATAATAACATACTTAATTATTTTATAAAATCAAAATGGAGGCAGATGTTCATGGCATTTATATTAATCAGAGCAATGAATAAGAAAAAAGCATTAAACAGTCTAGCAGATATAGAAAGACATGGGAAACTCACAATAATTGGAAAACCAAAACAAATAAGCATAAAAAAAGCATACACTCTTACTAAAAGAATTCTTAAAAAAGAACCACGTGGGGACATTAAAGTTGCTGTTCTTGTAAAAGTTAAAGAATCAACAACAGAAAGTATTATGAACTTAAGAAAAATACATCCTCCAGCACATCTAATTGTGATAAGTGAAGAATATCCAGAATATGACGTAATGTGTGAAGAATTTAAAAAAGCAAAAATATTTGATGGATATTACTCATCTAAAAATAAGTCAAATAGTAAAGATAAAAAATAGTTTTTTTTTAAATATTAAATATAGGTATAAAAAGTAGTTATTTTAAAAAAGATGTAAGAAAGTAGTAGTTCAATTTATTTATATATTAGAAAAATATTATTTACTACTTCTTCTTTTTTTTTGGATGTTATTCTTTTTTTTTATGATCTTTTAATTTTTGCAATATCTCCAATTGTTGCTTCACGGAAACGACGTTGATCTTGGAATTCACGTTCGTCACTTTCTAGTTTTTCAATAATTTTTATGTTTAAAGCTTTTTCAAGTTTACGTGCTGTTTTTGTATCTGGAACCATTTTACCAGATTCAATATGTGCAATTACTGATTCTCTTTCATAGAGTTTTTCACCAAGCTGTTTTTGTGTAAGATGTTTTCTCTCACGTGCTTGTCTTATAACTTTTTCATAATCATCAATAAGTTCATATTCATCTCTTGGACGTTTTGTATATGTTCTTGGTTGTTGACGATTATTTTGGTTTGAACGTCCTCGAGTTTTACCTTTTCCTCTTCTTTGATTATTATTTTGGGGAGCATTTTGAACTTTACCATAACTTGAACATTCTTTACATGTTATCATTACAGAGTTATCAATTTTTGTTTTATAAGGTTGACCTTTAATTTCCATTCCACAAATTTCACAGTTCATTTCTATTCACTTAATAAATTTTTTTCTTATATACTCTATTTTTATTTACATTCTTATTTATATTATTTATTAAAAAACTAATTTCTACTAACTTATAATATTATTAAACACCTTATTTTAGAAAGATTATATTATTTTTATTTTATATAATTAAAGAGATTTACTTCTTAATAATTTATATAAAAGTAAAATATTTTTTAATTAATTTTTTTTTCGATTGAAAATAATAAAAGTGATAACTTTATGAAATTCAATAATTCTAAGTTTTTATTAATTGGATTATTGTTCTATCATTATTAATATGTCTTGGATTCAATCAATGCAGCAACAAACAATATGAATACAGATACAAACACACAAAACATAAACATACATGATAATAACATACAAGATAACTATGAAATAGAACAACAAACAACAAAAAAAGCACAAAAGATAGTGAAATACCAAATATGAAAAAATTGAAAATAAAAACAAAAAAAATAACAATGCAACAAAATATGGTGGAGTAAACTACAATCTTGGAAATGTAATCTTATATAAAATATAAAGACATTTTAAATCAATTTAAGTTAAGATTAATATGTTAGAATAATTATGATAAACTTTAGTAAAATCAATCTAATTTTTTATAAAGCTACATAAAAACATATATAATAAAAGATTTTAAAATTATATATTGTAGAAATGTTAAATAATTTAAATACAAAAAGTAATAAAAATATAATTTAAATAAGAAAAAAAATAATTTAATAAAAAAAATTAATCAAATCACCATAAAAAAAACTATTTTAAGGGAGGGTTACAATAATGGATGAAAACCAATATACTGACAAATCAATAGATGAAATAGTCAATGAACAAAAACAGGTACAAACAGATGAAGAAATAGAAGTTCAAACACCTGAAGTTGAAATCGCTGATGATGAATTAACACCAGAAGACCTAGAATTAATGAGTATGCAGAAAAAACATGAAGTAATGGAAAGAAATCTCACATGGGAAATACGTAAACTTGAAAAAGACAAAGTAATCCTAGAAAATGAAAACTTAAGACTAGATAGGGAAGTAAAATCACTTAAAAATGAAATAAGCAGATTTAGAACACCACCACTAGTACTTGCAACAGTATCAGAACTACTTGGAAATAATGAAGCCGTAGTAAAAAGCTCAACAGGACCATCATTTTTACTAAAATACTCAGATAAAGATGCAAACAAAATGGAAATTGGATCACGTGTAGCATTAAACCAACAAACATTTAGTATTGTAGATGTAATAACATCAGAAAAAGATCCACTAGTATCAAGTATGGAAATTGAAGAAAAACCAGATGTAACATATGAAAACATTGGAGGACTAGAAGATCAAATACGTGAAACCATAGAAACAGTAGAACTTCCACTTAAAAACCCGGAAATATTCGAAAAAGTGGGAATTACACCTCCAAAAGGAGTGCTATTCTATGGTTCTCCTGGTACTGGTAAAACACTACTTGCAAAAGCAGTAGCAAATGAAACAAATGCAACATTCATAAAAATAGTAGCATCAGAATTTGTTAAAAAATACATCGGAGAAGGATCACGTCTAGTTCGTGGAGTATTTGAACTTGCAAAAGAAAAAGCACCAGCAATAATATTCATAGATGAAATAGATGCAATAGCAGGAAAAAGACTTCAAAGCTCAACAAGTGGAGATCGTGAAGTACAAAGAACACTCATGCAACTACTTGCTGAAATGGATGGATTTGAATCACGAGGAGATATTGGAATAATAGCAGCAACAAACAGACCTGACATTCTTGATCCAGCATTACTACGTCCAGGACGATTTGACCGTATAATAGAAGTTCCTGTACCAGATGAAGAAGGTAAATATGAAATTCTAAAAATCCACACAAAAAACATGTCACTTACAGCAGATGTAGATCTTCAAGATATAGCACGTAAAGCTAAAAATGCATCAGGAGCAGATCTTAAAGCAATCTGTACAGAAGCAGGTATGTTTGCAATACGTGATGGAAATACTGAAGTATCACAAGAAAACTTCAACCAAGCAATAGAAAAAGTATTAAATAAACACAACAAACAACAAGCTGAAGAAACAGTAATGTTTGTATAAGTATAAAACTTTAAACCATCAAACTTTAACCTTCTTTTAATTATTATTTTTTTTCCTTTAATAGTGGAAAAAATAATTTGAAAAAAGAGTTGAAGATTAAAAAATAATAGAGCTTAAAATAAATATAATAAATATTAGTCGATGATGAACCCTATGAGCTCTGAAATATATGATGAATGATGGGCGATCTGAGACTAATTTTTCAATAAAAAAAATGATAATACTTTTTTTCTATATTCTAACCACCCATTAATTAACTTTTAATAAAAAAACTATTTTTTATACTAAGATTTTATTTTTAAAATAAGAATATTACTAATTTTTTCTAAAAAAAGAGATGAATTAATAAAAGAGGGGAGGGGAAAGTAATATTATTCAATATTATAGTACTTCTTTAAGCTCATCAATTGAACGTACGATAGGATATTTTTCTATTCCTTCAATTACTGGTCTTTTAACTAGAACTACTGGTATTTTAAGATCTAATGCTGCATTAATTTTTTCTTCTGCTCCTCCACTTTCACCACTTTCTTTGGTAAGCATTACTTTTATGTTGTATTCTTTCATTAATGCTTTGTTAAATTCTTCTGAGTATGTTCCTTGCATTGCTACAATATTACTTGCATTTATTCCTGTTTCTTGGGTTTTTGTTATACTAAATACATTTGGTAGTACTCGTACTATTACCTGTTTTGGATCAATTACATCTACTATTTTTGGTAGTGTTGTTACTCCTGCAAGATGCATTAGTTTTGATTCATTATCACCTAGTAGTTCTAATGCTTTATGTGCTCCTTCTTCAAATGATGCTACTTCATGTATTAAGTCTGATTCTGGTAGTTTGGTTGATGTGCGTTCATATCTTATGTAGTTTATATTAGCTTCTTTTGTACTTTCTATTGCAGTTTCTGTTGCTATTTGTGCAAATGGGTGTGTTGTGTCAATTAGTGTATCTATTTTATTTTCTAATATTACATCAATGAAGTCTTCTTTTCTTAGTGCTTTTGCTATTACTTTATCAGCACCTGCATTTTCTGCTATTTTTGCTCCATAATCTGTTACTGTTGTTGCAAGAATATAGTTTTCATCATCAACTTCTTTAAGATATTTTATTACTTTTGTTGAATCTGATGTACCGGACATTACCATGTATCTCATTATATCACCTTTGTATATTTTTAATGTTTTCTATGTAGAAGTTTTAATACTTATTTGAAATTCATTTTAAAAGTAATTTATAATTATTTTTTTTATGTATAAAATTCTTTTAATACTACTATAATCATTTATTATTTTAATATGTTAATAATAATTACGAATATAAAAAAAAGGATAAAAAAAAGATGGTGGTTAAAGGGTATTTAAATTATATTGTTTTCAAAGCGTCTTATTATTTGTTCTGCAATTAGTACTGTAAATGCAACTACTACAATAAGTATCCATGATGTTAGTGGTATTGCTGTTGTTCTAAATATTGGTTGTAGGAATGGTAAGTAGATTGCACATAGTTGTAGTATGAATGATCCTATTACTGCTATTATAAGTGTTTTATTTTTCTTATTACTTTTTGATCTGCAGTTAAATACATTAAATAACTGGTATACTACAAATACTGTGAATGCTATAGTACTTGCAACAAGATGTGTTGTTCCAATTGATATTTCATATAAGTATAATCCTAGTGTTCCTAGTCCCATTATGATTCCAATTAGTGTTATGTGTGTTAGGTTGTCTTTTGATAGGATGTTTTCATCACTTGGTGGTATGTTCATGATGTTTTCATCAGATCCTTCCATTCCTAGTGATTGTGCTGGTGGTCCATCCATTATTATGTTTATACAGAGAAGTTGTATTGGATTAAATGGTAGTGGTATTGCTAGTATTGATGAAAGTAATATTGTAAATATTGCTGCTATGTTTGTTGATAGCTGATATTTTATGAATCTTTTAATATTTGAATATATTGTACGTCCTTCCTCTACTGCATAGATAATAGTTGAGAAGTTATCATCTTGTAATACCATATCACTTGATTCTTTTGCTACATCTGTTCCTGATCCCATTGCAACTCCAATATCTGCTGCTGTTAGTGCTGGTGCATCATTTATTCCATCTCCAGTCATTGATACAACTTCACCATTTGCTTCTACTGCTTTTACAATGCGAACTTTTTGTTCTGGAAATACTCGTGCAAATACATTGGTATTTACTATTTTTTCTTGTAGTTCATCATCTGATAGTTTTTTAAGTTCTGATCCTGTTATTACATTTTCTGGATTTTTAATTCCAACAAGTTTTGCTATTGCACTTGCTGTGTTTTTATGGTCACCTGTGATCATTTTAACATTTATACCAGCATTGTTACATGTTTGTATTGCATGTTTTACATTTTCTCGTGGTGGATCCATCATTCCTATTATTCCAACAAATGTAAGGTCACATTCAAGTTCTTCTATGCTTTGATCTTGGTAGTTATCTATTTTTTTGTATGCTAGAAGTAGTACTCGTAGTGCATCATTTGTGTATGATGTTATCTTATTTTGTATTTCATTTTTTGTATTTTCATCAAGTTTGATTATTTTTCCATTGTTATCTATGTATGTACACATGTTTAGTAGAAGTTCTGGTGCTCCTTTAATTAGAATGTAGTCATCATCATTTATTTTGTTGATTGTTGCCATTCTCTTTCGTATACTATCAAGTGGTATTTCATTTAATCGAGTTGTATTTGTATTTTTGAAATTGTTTTCATATGCAAATTCAAGTGCTGCTATATCTGTTGGATCACCAATTTTTTTATCACCATCAATACGTGCATTATTACATAATGCTGATATCATATAACCCATATTAGGATTTGTAAGATATGATTTTGTTACAGTTAATTGATTTTTTGTTAGAGTTCCTGTTTTATCTGTACATATTACAGAACATGATCCTAGTGTTTCAACAGCTAATAGTTTTCGTATGATAACATTGTTTTTTGCCATCTTCTGCATACCAAGTGCTAGTGTTAATGTAAGAATAGCAGGAAGTCCTTCTGGTATTGCAGCAACAGCAAGTGATACTGCTGTCATAAATGTTTCAGCAAGTGGTATTCCTTGAAGTAATTCAAGTATTACAATTATTACACATATTACAATTGAAAGAAGTCCTAGCATTTTACCAAGTTTAGCTATTTTAATTTCAAGAGGTGTTTTTGATTTATCATCATGTTGGATCATTGATGCAATTTTACCAATTTCTGTATCCATTCCAGTTGCAATTACTGCTCCTTTTGCTCGTCCCATGCTTATAAATGTATCCATAAATGCAATATTAGAATGTGAGTTATCATCATCTGCTTTTGAATATTTTTTTATTGGAAGTGATTCACCAGTAAGTGCTGATTCATCAATTTTAACTTCATATTCTTCAATAATTCTCATATCTGCAGGTACACAGTCTCCTTCTTCAAGTACTACTATATCACCTACTACTATGTCTTCAGCATTTATTTGTTGTTGTTTACCATCACGTATTACTATTGCTGTGTTTTTAGTGATTGATTTAAGTTTTTGCATTGCATTTTCTGCTTTGTTTTCCTGGCTATATCCTAGGTATGCATTTAGTATTACTACAAAAAAGATTACTCCACTATCTAGCATATCTCCTATTAAGGCTGATACTATTGCTGCTAGAATTAGTAGTATCATTAAAGGTTCGCTAAATTGTGTTAGAAACTTTTTAAGATTTGAATCTTTTTTTTCTTCTTTAAGTACGTTTTTACCATTTTTTTCTAGACGAATATTTGCCTCATTTGTACTTAGTCCATTTGTTGTTGTTTCTAGTTTTTTAAGTACTGTTGTTTCATCTATTTCTTCCCATTTTGTCATTAAATCCCTCTTTTGTAGTGGTATAATGAAAGTCGTTTATAGTTTTTGAGTTTTAGTTTATTTTTGTATTTAAGGTTTATTTCTTCTGTAAATAATGGTTTTATTATGATATCTGTATTATATTTATTTGCTAAGTTCATTATGTCAGGTTGTAGTTCTTCAGGTGGTCGTATTGCATAGATTAAATCACAATTTTCATAGATTGAATCTGTTGGTTGTGTTATATCATCATATATTACTGTTTCATTTTTTGGATGTATGTCAATGAGTTTTATTTTGGTATCTGGTAGTTTTTCTTTTAGTAGTTGTGCTGGTGTTAGTATTGCTCCTACTCCTACTTCCACTATTTTTTTAGCATCTGGGTAATTTTGACTTATGTAGTCTGTGAAGTCATCCCATATTTGTGTCATTATATATCATATTCCTTAAGTTTTATTTTTTTTTACTATATTTTTTTCATTAATTTGATTAAAATTTATATATTTTTTAATATGTTTATAATAATGATTTTAAAAAATAGATTTTTTCTTTTTTTTATGCTATTATATTTCTATGTTTTAAATTATTTAAAGTAATATTATTTTTTATAATAAATGATAAGTTATTTTTTTTAGGTGTAGAATATACATGTTTTTTTTAACTTATATATTTTCTAAGAGTTCTTCCTTTTTTTTAAGATAAAATTTAATATTAATCATTAAATAAAAGTAGATAATAGAATTATAAGAATAATAAAAAAAAATATTTTTTTCTTTTTTATATTAGGAGTTGTAAGGTAAATGATTATCCGTGATTTTAAGCCTACAGATTTAGATGAAGTTATAAGAATTGAGTATGAAAGTTTCTCAGAACCTTATCCTATTGATATTATTATGAGATTATATGAAGCTGGTGCTGGTTTTCTTGTAGCTGAAATATCATCAAATATAGTAGGTTATATTATTTTCTGGATAAAAGATGGTATTGGTCATATTATTGTCATTGCAATAGATTCAAATTTCCGTGGTATGCAGATAGGTACATTATTATTACAACGTGCTATTGAAATATTCTATGTAAATGATATATGTGATGTAAAGCTTGAAGTTAAAAAGTCAAATATACGAGCAATACATTTTTATCAACAAAATGGTTTTAGACAAATTGCTGAGGAAGATAAATATTATTCTGATGGTGAAACTGCCATTATCATGCTTCATAAGTATGAGAAGAAAAATACATAAAAACACTTTTTCAACTTTTACATACTTTTTTTTACAGCATTCTTTTATATATGTAACTTTTTTTTTAATATAAATTTCTATTTTTTACCGTTACTTTTTTTTAGTATTAGATACTATATATTAATATTAGAAATGAACACTTATTAAAATTTTAAAAAAATATAAAAAATATAATAATTAATCAATTTATTTTAGCTGTTAGTTTCTATAAAATTTTTATTATTAAAATACAAATGTTATATTTTTTATTAAGACGAAAGAATATCAAATACTATTTTAAATATAAATATAAATTATCTTACTAACTTTAGGTATGAAAGATTTTATAAAACAAGGCTAAAATTAATTATACAAATTTTATCATTTTTTTTATTACTTTAGAAATTTTAATAAAATAAGAACGATAAAAAGAACGATTCATTTTATACAAAAATAAAAAACGTAGAATATGATATTTTTTTTTTGAAAAATATTATAGAAAAAAAAGTAATACAAATAATAAAAAATCGGGGTTTTAAATTTGGTAAAAACTGCAAAATTAGCATTAGAAGACGGTACAATACTAAAAGGAGAAGGCTTTGGTGCTGAATGTATAAAAACAGGAGAGTTAGTATTTTCCACAGCAATGGTAGGATATGTAGAAGCACTAACAGATCCATCATTTAAAGGACAAATACTAATGTCAACATATCCTCTAGAAGGAAACTATGGAGTATCATCAGAATGGTATCAATCAGATGATATAAAAACTGAAGCATATGTTGTACGTCAATTATGTGATGAACCATATCATCCAAAATCTGAAAAAACACTATCAGAATTTCTAGAAGAAAATGAAGTACCAGGAATAAGTAATATTGATACAAGAGCATTAACACTTAAAATACGTGAAGCTGGATCAATGAAAGCAGCAGTAGCAAATGCTGAAATATCAGATGAAGAACTACTAGAATTAGTACGTAAACAACCTGGAATTGAAGAATTAAATCTAGTTGATAAAGTATCAGTAAAACAACCAAAACAAATCAATGAAAGATGTGAATATAACATAGCAATACTAGATTGTGGAGTAAAGAAAAACATCATAGATAACCTAGTAGAACGTAACGTTGGAGTAACACTACTACCATCAAACACATCATTTGATGATATAATGAAACTTGATGTTGATGGAGTACTAATATCAAGTGGACCTGGAAATCCAGAAAATGTAGAAAAAATACAAGATACAATAAAACAACTTGCAGAAGTAATGCCAGTTGCAGGAATATGTCTAGGACAACAAATCATAGCATTAACATATGGTGCTGATATCTATAAAATGAAATTTGGACACAGAGGATTAAACCAGCCAGTACAAGATCTAGAAACAAAAACAGTATACATGACATCACAAAATCACAGCTTTGCAATAGATGAAAACTCAATAAATGATACAGACCTTGAAATAACACAAATAAATCTAAATGACCAAACACCAGAAGCAATAAAACACACAAAACTACCTGTATTTGGAATACAATATCACCCAGAAGCAGGACCTGGACCAAATGATTCAAAAACATTCTTTGATGACTTCATAGAAACTGTGAAAACATATCAAAAATAATGGGAAAAAAATAGAGAATTTAAAAGAAATAAAAATATTAAGAAAAAAAGGACATAATATAAAAAAAAATTTTTGGGGAGTAAGAATAAAAATGCCAAAGGATGAAAGTATAAAAAAAGTATTAATAATTGGTTCAGGACCTATTCAAATAGGACAAGCAGCAGAATTTGACTACTCAGGATCACAAGCATGTAAATCACTACGTGAAGAAAACATAGAAACAGTACTAGTAAACAGTAATCCTGCAACAATCCAAACAGATATAGACTCAGCAGATAAAGTATATGTAGAACCACTAAATGCAGAGATAGTAGCAAAAATAATAGAAAAAGAACAAGTAGATGCAATACTTCCAACAATGGGAGGACAAACTGGTTTAAATATTGCAATAGATCTTGATAAAATGGGAGCTCTTGATGGTATACGAGTACTAGGATCTCCTATTGAAACTATTAATAATGTAGAAGATCGTGACTTATTTGCAGAATTCATGGATAAACTAAATGAACCAATACCTAAATGTCATGCAGTAAACTCACTAGAAGAAGCATACAAAGCAGTAGATGACATAGGATATCCTGTAATTGTAAGACCAGCATTTACACTTGGTGGAACTGGTGGAGGAGTTGCAAATAACAAACAAGAACTTGAAGAAATTGTAACACACGGACTTGAAATGAGTTTCATCAACCAAGTACTAATAGATGAATCAGTACTCGGATGGGAAGAATTCGAATATGAAGTAATGCGAGATAAAAATGATTCATGTATCATAGTATGTAACATGGAAAACATTGATCCTATGGGAATACACACAGGTGAAAGTGTAGTAGTAGCACCAACACAAACATTTTCAAACGATGATAACCAACGTTTACGTGATGCATCAATAAAAATCATACGAGCACTAGGAATTGAAGGTGGATGTAACATACAATTTGCAGTAAACCCAGAAACACGTGAATACAAAGTAATTGAAGTAAACCCACGTGTAAGTCGAAGTAGTGCATTAGCATCAAAAGCAACAGGATATTCAATTGCAAAAGTATCATCTAAAATAGCACTAGGAATGACACTAGATGAAATAAAAAATGACATAACCAAAGAAACACCAGCATCATTTGAACCAGCAATAGATTATGTTATTGTAAAAATCCCAAGATGGCCATTTGATAAATTCAAAGGAAATACAGGAGAACTTGGTGTACAAATGCAATCAACTGGAGAAGTAATGGCAATAGGACGTACAATTGAAGAAGCACTTCAAAAAGCAATCCGGTCACTTGATATTGATCAATTTGCATTTGAATACACAGACTACACAGACTATGACTTAGAACATGCAACAGATCAAAGATTCTTCCAAGTATACTCAGCATTAAAAGATGGAAGAAGTATTGAGGAAATCGCAGAAATAACTAAGATGAGTCCATTTTTCCTAAATAAAATCAAAAACATCATAGAAATGGAAGATGTAATAAAACAAGCAGGAGAAGATTTACTAGTTGATGAAGAATTACTACGTAAAGTAAAACAATATGGTTTTGCTGATAGAACTATTGCAAATATACTTGAAATTGATGAAAAAGTAGTAAAAGATGCACGAGAAAAACTAGATCTTGGACCTGAATATAAAATGGTAGATACATGTGCAGCAGAATTTGAAGCAAAAACACCATACTACTATGGAACATATGATAGCAAAGCACAAAGTGTTGATGATGATAAGAAAAAAGTTGTAGTACTAGGAGCTGGACCTATTCGTATAGGACAAGGTATTGAGTTTGATTATTGTTGTGTACATGCAGCATTAGCATTAAAAGATGATGATATAGAAACCATACTAATTAACAACAACCCTGAAACTGTAAGTACAGACTATGACATATCAGATAAACTATACTTTGAACCATTAACCGAAGAAGATGTATTAGAAGTTCTAAAAACAGAACAACCATATGGTGTAATTGTACAATTTGGAGGACAAACCTCAATAAACCTTGCAAAAAGCATAGATGAAGCAGGATTTAAAATACTAGGAACACCATTTGAAAGTATTGACATGGTAGAAGATCGTGAACAATTCACAGAAGTACTAAATGAACTAGGAATACCACAAGCAGAATATGGAATAGCAAACTCACTAGATGATGCTCGTCAAGCAGCACATCGTATAGGATTCCCAGTACTTGTAAGACCATCATACGTACTTGGTGGACGTGCAATGGAAATAGTATATGATGATGATGAACTTGAAAGTTACATGAAAGAAGCTGTAAAAGTATCAAAAGAACATCCAATATTAGTAGATAAATTCCTAGAAGATTCAATAGAACTAGATGTAGATGCACTCTGTGATGGAGATGAAGTATATGTATGTGGAATCATGGAACACATAGAAGAAGCAGGAATACACTCAGGAGACTCAGCATGTGTAATACCACCACAAAGTGTACCAGATGAAATAATACAACAAGTAGAAGAATACACCAAAAAACTAGCATTAAGACTAGGAGTTGTAGGACTTATTAACATACAATATGCAATAAAAATGGATCCTGAACCAAAACTCTACATCATCGAAGCAAACCCACGTGCAAGTAGAACAGTACCATTTGTAAGTAAATCAATAGGAATACCAATAGCTAAAATAGCAGCACAACTAATGGTAGGAGCAAAACTTAAAGACTTTGAACTTGTAAACTACTCAGATATAGATCATGTATCAGTAAAAGAATCAGTATTCCCATTTTTAAAAATACCAGATGCAGACTCAGTACTAGGACCTGAAATGAAATCAACAGGAGAAAGTATGGGAATCGATAAAAACTTCGGACTTGCATACTACAAAGCACAACTTGCAGCAAACATGAACCTACCAACAAGTGGTAAAATCTTCTTAAGTGTACGTGATAGTGACAAACCAGAAATAGCACAAATAGCAAGAAAAGCAAAAGAACTTGGATTTGATCTAATAGCAACAAAAGGAACAGCAAATGCAGCACCAGAAGAAGATATCAAAGTTATACGCAAAGTAAGTCAAGGATCACCAAATATTCGTGATGCAATGATTAATGGTGAAGTAGCATTTGTAATAAACACACCATCAGGAAAACAATCAGCTGATGATGGATACATAATCAGACGTCTTGCAATAGAACTAGGAATACCATATGTAACAACTATTGCAGGAGCAAATGCAGTACTAAAAGCAATAGAAGAAGCATCAAATGGTGACATAAACGTAAAATCATTAAATGAATACAGTAAACTAGAATAACCCCATAAAACTAGGTTTGTAGTATTCATTAATATTTTGTATAAAAATGAATAAAAAAAACCCTATTTAATCTCCTTTTAACTTCTTTTTTTTTATCTTTTTTTTTAGACATTATAATTTTTCTAAAAAAAAAGATTTATTAAACAATCATCTTTAGTACATTGTGATTATTTTAAAAAAAATGATATTAATATCCTAATTTTTTCTCATTTTTAAGGTTATATTTTAAATAAGATTATTATAATAAACTAATACATATTATCCAAAAAATATAGTGAATATGGGAATTAGATAACAATGATAACAATTAAAAATGGTCTTGTTTTAACAGGATTTAATCTTGAACCTAAAAAAACAAATATAGTAATAGATGATGATGGAACAATAATTAAAATATCACCACATTATCAAGAAGGTGAAATAATTGATGCTACAGGCTGTATTGTGATGCCTGCTTTTATAAATGCACATACTCATATTGGTGATGCTATAGCAAAAGATGTTGGAGATGGACTTCCAATAGATGAACTTGTAGCACCACCTAATGGTCTTAAACATCAAAAACTAAAAGAAGCTACAGATCAACAACTTATTGATGCAATGCATGATGCAGCTAAGGAAATGGTACTAAATGGAATATCAACATTCATAGACTTCAGAGAAGGAGGACTTAAGGGAATAGAACTACTTAAAAAGGCAGTATATGATTTACCTATTAATGCATGTATTCTTGGACGAAGTGATAAATACTATGATCCTGATATTACAATGGATGAAGTACGTGATATTACACGTGAATTACTTCAACATTGTGATGGAATAGGACTAAGTGGAGTGGAAGATATTGATGATGAGGTAATACTTCAAATAGCTGATATATGTAACCAAGAAGATAAACTTGCAATGATTCATGTTGCAGAATACTCAGCTCTTCAAGAACAATCAGTACAAGAAACTAACCAGACAGAAGTTGAACGTGCACTTCGTAGTGGATTTACATCACTTGTTCATGTAACATATCCTATAATGCAAGATTTAGATTTACTTGCATCTAGTAGTCCATTTATCATAGCATGTCCTCGTTCAAATGGGATGCTTGGTGTTGGAATACCACCAGTATCAGCATATGTAGAAGAAAAAATTGATGTAGCACTTGGTACTGATAATGTAATGTTTAATATGCCTGATATGTTCCGGGAAATGGAATACACCCTTAAAGCTGTACGTGGTGCATATCAAAATAAGATAACAGCATATGATGTTGTTAAAATGGCAACAATAACAGGATTTAAAATACTAGGAAAAGATATTAGTATCCAAGAGGGAAATGTGTCAGATATTCTTGTTATAAAACAAAAATCAGAAGATCCATATCTTTCAATAGTAAATCGTACATCACCTGAGGATATCATTCATTTTATAATGGGAAATCAGATGTAAAATGAAATATTTAAAATTTCACCACCCTAAAATATACTCTTTTTTTTCTTATGAAAAAAATAGTTCTTTTTTAAAATAAAATAAGTTAATTTTTTTTTTTGATAATATAAAGAAAAATATGGAGGTTAAAAAAATTTAGTTTTTTTTTTAGAATAATAAGAATTTAATCATTATAGGTCTGATTCTATGTAATTTAGTTCTTCAACTTGTTTTTTGTTTTCTTTCATTTCTTTTTTGTTTTGTTTTTCTATATCATTGATATCCATGTATAGTTCTTGGAGTTTTTCTCGTATTTCAGGTGGTATAGTTTGACTTTCTTGTTTTATGAAGTCAAAATGTACTAGTATTGTTGATCCATTAGCTCTTATTGTTCCATTTTGCCATGCTTCTTGGTATATTGTAAATGATGAGTTTCCAATTTTTGTTATATATGTTCTTACTTCTACATCATATCCGAAGAATATTTGATCAAGGTAATTATATTCTGAATGTACCATGATTAGATTCCATTTTTTATATGTTAGTTCATAGTTTGGTACAAATATTTCAAATATTGGATTGCGAGCAGTTTCAAACCATAATGGTAGTACTGTGTTGTTTATATGTCTTAGTCCATCTGTTTCACCTATTCTTGGTGTTATCATTGTTTTATACATGTTATTTTAATACCTCTTTAAGAAAATGTTGTTTTATTTAAAAGAAAAAATAAAAATTGTGGGGAGGTTATGTGTTTATATATTTTTTTATGGTGGTTAGTTTGAGTCATTTGTTTGTTTTTTGACTTTTTTTGTATCATGTGATGATGTTAATGATACTTTGTCATTGTTATCTTGTATATCTCTTGTTTCTTTAATTGGAGTGTTATCTTTTGGTGTTGGTGTTGTATTTTGTGTATTATTAGATGGTGTATCATTAGTTGTTGTGTTGTTATCTGTGTTGTTTGATTTTATTGTTATGTTTTTGTTTATGATTTTATCTATTATGTTTTCATTTTTTGTTGGATTGATTTTGGTTGTATTTTGTGTTTTTGGTTCTTCTATTGTTATTTCATTTAGTTTTTCTGGATCTTCGCGTATTACATTGATTTTGTCATCCGGTTGGCTTAAGGATACTGGTAGTATTATCTTACTTACTTCATCACCAATATTGGACATCCCACATACACATCCTAGTGACATTGAAACTACTGCAAGTATTAATGCTACAAACAGTTTTCCTTTTGTTTTTTCTTTCATAAAATCACCCACTATTTATTTTTTTTAAATGATTTTATTCAAGATTATTATATTATTGTTGTACTTATTTGATTTTATTTAATGTTCTATTCTACTGTTACTGATTTTGCCAGATTTTTTGGCTTATCAGGATCTATTCCTTTTTCTACACTTATAAAGTATGCTAGAAGTTGTAAGGCTATTATGTATAATAGTGGTGCTAATATTTCATCAATATCAGGGTCAAATAGGATTTTATCTTCTATATCAAAGATCATCTTATCATCACTAGCACCTAGTATGATCATATCTGCTCCACGTGCTCTTATTTCTTCTAGGTTATTATATGTTTTCATATAACTTGAACCTGGTGGTAGTATTCCTACTACTGGTATGTTTTTATCTATAAGTGCTAGTGGTCCATGTTTAAGTTCTCCTGCAGGATATCCTTCTCCATGGATGTATGTTATTTCTTTAAGTTTTAATGCTCCTTCTAGTGCTGTTGGATAGTTGAATCCTCGTCCTATATAGAAGAAATCCTTAGAGTCTTTATATTTTTTAGCTATTTGTTCTATTTGATTTTCTGAGTCTAATAGTTCTTCTGCATATTCTGGTACTTCTTCAAGTTTTGTGAGAATTTCCTGGTTTTCACCAAGATATCCTACTAATAAATAGATACATACAAGCTGACTTATATATGTTTTTGTTGCAGCAACACTAATTTCAGGTCCTGCTCTTGTGTATATTACATGATCTGCTTCACGTGTTATTGAACTTCCTACCACGTTTACTATTGCTAGTGTTTCTGATTTTTGTTTTGCTATTTTTAATGCTTTTATTGTATCTGCTGTTTCCCCTGACTGTGTTAGGAATATTACGAGTGTATGATCATCAAGAGTTTTTTGGAAGTATTCAAATTCTGATGCTAGTATTACCTCAGTTGGTATTCCTATCTGGGATTCAATAAGATATTCTCCAACAAGTGATGCATGGTATGATGTTCCACATGCTACGAAGTATATTCTGTCAAATTTCTTAAATTTCTTTACAATTTCATGTACTTTGTCAGCTTCAGATAATGTATCTTTTATTACTTGTGGTTCTTCATAGATTTCTTTTATCATGAAATGGTCATATCCACCTTTTTCTGCCATTTCTGAATCCCATGTTATTGTTGTTATTTCTTTTGGAACAATGTTTAGTTCATAGTCCATTACTTCCACTTTATCTTTTGTAAGTTGTATTATTTCTTTATCTTCAAGATATATGATCTGATTTGTTTCATTTAGTATTGCTGGTACATCTGATGCTAGGTAGTTTCCATGATCAGATACTCCTATTATTAGAGGACTTTCATTTCTTGCACCAACTATTTTATCAGGTTCTTCTGTGGATATTGCTGCAATTGAGTATGATCCTTTAAGTCTTTTAACTGTACTTTGCATTGCTTCAAGGAAGCTTTTACCCTCATCTAGATATTTTTCAAGTAGGTGAGGTATAACTTCTGTATCAGTTTCTGATTTAAACATATGTCCTTCTGATATTAGTTCATCTTTTAGTTGTTTATAATTTT
Source organism: Methanosphaera cuniculi (assembly GCF_003149675.1). Classification (NCBI taxonomy): domain Archaea; kingdom Methanobacteriati; phylum Methanobacteriota; class Methanobacteria; order Methanobacteriales; family Methanobacteriaceae; genus Methanosphaera; species Methanosphaera cuniculi. The sequence continues at coordinate 29,324 of NZ_LWMS01000011.1, forward strand.
CTATTATTCCATTATGAACTACGCTTATCTTATTGTTACAGTCATTGTGTGGGTGTGCATTATCTTCTGTAGGATTTCCATGTGTTGCCCATCTTACGTGTGCTATTCCTACTTTTCCATCTATATCATCAAGATGTATTTCATCATCAACTTCGTCTATTTTTCCAATTCCTTTTTTAAGGTTTATTGTGTCTGTTACTGTTGCTATTCCAACTGAGTCATATCCTCTGTATTCGAGTTTTCTTATTGATTTGAGTATTGTTGGAGCCGCTGTTTTATCTAAAATACATCCAACTATGCCACACATTCTTTAATCACCTAATAAATTCTATAGTAAATTCTTTTTTTATATTAAAAATTATTATTTATTATTTTATTCTTTATTTTTTTATAT
>NZ_LWMS01000012.1 GCF_003149675.1 Methanosphaera cuniculi
TTATTATATATATAATAATTTTTTAAAAGTTATATATATAAGTTTTTACTAATTTAGAAATAATTAAGTATTAATAAATTAACTCCTAATTACAATAAAAATACTACAATTTAACCAATTAAAAAAAAACATGAAGCAAAAAAAATACCCATCTTATAAATAATATAAACCATAAAAAAACCATAATATAATAATAAAGACGAAAAAAAAATACAAGGAAGGAAAAAATTTGAAAGTAGATTATGAATGTGCACCATGTATGCTACGCCAAGCATCAGAAGCAATAGAACATGCAGTAGATGATGATGAAACACGGATGGATATAACCTTAAAAATAATAGAATACATGAATAAAAACTTCAAAAAAAATACACGATCAAACAAACTAGGAACTGACATGCACCATGAAATCATGAAACTAACAGGAAATAATGACCCATACAAAAACCTACGCCAACAAGGAAATGAAGTAGCATTAAAACTATTTCCAAAAATAGAACAACTACTAAAAGATGACCCAACACTTGAAAACTATGTACAAGCAGCAGTAGTAGGAAACATAATAGACTTCGGAGCACTAAAGCAAGATACAAATATGGAAGAATTAATTAAAAAACAAATCAAACAACCACCAAAAATAAATGATGTACAAAAACTAGATGAAGATCTAAAAAATGCAGAAAATATATTATACTTAACTGATAATGGTGGAGAAATAGTATTTGACAAACTACTACTTAAGAAAATAAAACAAGACTATGATGTAAATATAATACTAGCACTTAAAGAAAATCCAATACTAAATGATGCAATAATACAAGATGCACTAGATTTAGAACTTGATAAATATGCAACACTAATAAGTACAGGAGCTGCATCTGTAGGAGTAGTAGAAGAATACATATCAGATGAATTAAAAGATTTAATGGAAACATCTGATCTTATAATAAGTAAAGGTATGGGTAACTATGAAGGACTAACAGAAATGAAAGTTACAACACCAGTATACTTTCTATTAAATACTAAATGTCAAGTAATATCAAATGAAATAGGTGTACCATTAAATAGTAATATTGTTAAAAAAACTGACCTATCATAAAATAAAATAAGAAAAAATAATATTTTATAAAAAAAAGAATTTAGGTGGGAAGAGTTTTTATGCTTTTGGATTTGTAGTGGTATTAAGTATATCACTAAATTCCAGATCTGCTTCCCATTTATCTTTACATTCACATGTGAATGTTTCAAGTTCCTCTGGAATTTCTTGTTCTAAATTAGATTTAATTATTAAACTTTTAAGCTTTGCATTACATTTTTTACAGTTAAATGGTCCACGACGTGTTCCAAATCCTGCTGTATCCATAATCATTGGAATATCAACATTATTTCGTACTTCTTTTAATATTTTTATTGTACTCCAAATCCATGGAGGATTATATGATCCACGCTTCCATAGATAATCCATTAATGTTCCACCATGTACTGTTGCAGGACAATATGCAATTCTTCGAACACCAACATCTTTTGCATATTTTGCTGAATCTATTGCTTCATTAATTGCATCTTTTTCAGATAATAGTATTGGCTTAATTAGTAGATATGCTTTTCCACGTATATCATAATCTTTGATACTATTTATTGTGTTTATTGCATTTTCAAATGACTGGTTTGTTATTCCTTTATTAATATTATTAAGACGAGTTTCTTCATTTGATGTCTCAAGACCTATACCAATTTCAAAGATTTTACCTGGTATTAATGATGCTAAGTGTTTAAGTGATTCTTCATCAATGTATTCTGGTTTTGATTCTACAATTACTTCTTTTATATTATCATATTTACTAAATTCATTAAAGATGTAATCTTGTACTTTTGATGATATTTCATTTGTATTTAGAAAACTTCCAGATACAAATAGTTTAACAGCAACATTATCATGTGATGATATATCTGTTTTTTCAAGCTGTTTATTCCATTGTGTATTAAAAATTTCAATTAAATCATCATCAGTAATATTACAAAGTGGTGAATCAGCAATATAACTACACATAGTACAACCACCACTATCAACTGCCCATTGACATCCACTTGTTGGAAGTACCATAAATATAGTATATCCTACAGAATCATATAGCCGGTCTTCTCCTGCCCAACTTGCAGCATATGCACCTATTGGTTTTTTATCTTTTTTACGTTCACGTTTATTTTTTATGTTTTCTATTGCATTTTCTCGTAATTGTTTGTTTATTTTTTGTATTTGCAAAATTATTCTACTCCCTTTTATAAAAATTTTTTATTATATAATACTTGAAACTAAATTCTATTTTTCAATTATCTTATATATTTAGTATGAATTTAGTACATCACCAAGAAGTTTTAATGATTCTTCACGATTTCGTCCAATTGGTGAACCTACTACAAATTCATTAATTCCTATCTCTTCAAATTTATGTATTTTATCCATAATATTTTCAGGATTTCCACATACAGCAAATGAGTTACACATATCATCAGTTACAAGAGTTGCTGCTTTTTTAAAGTCATGATTCATAAGTGCATTACTTATTTCATCTGCAACACTTACTGGTATGTTATGCCGTTTTAGTACTACAGGTGGTGCTCCTGCTATGATAAATGATACAACAATACGTGCATTATCATAAGCACGATTTAAGTCTGATTCTATACTACATGCTGTGTAAGCTGCATAATTAAAGTTACGATCTGGTTTAGCTGATTTTTCAATTCCTTTATTAATCAATGGTATTGCAATTTCAAAATCTTTTTCATTTGAAGCATTTATAAGTGTTCCATCTGCAACCTCACCTGATGCTTCAAGCATACGTGGTCCTTGAGCTGCCATATAAATTGGAATATAATCCTGAATACGACTTATACCATTAAGTGATGCATTATCACCAAGAACATTACCATCAACAAGTGTACGTATTGTATTAATAGCATCTTTAACAGTAGCTACTGGTTTATTCCATGTTAAATTTAATGTTTCCATTGTTGCTTTATCACCAGGACCTACTCCTACAATTGCACGTCCATCTGATATTTCATCAAGTGTTGCTGTTGCTGCTGCTATTGTAACAGGATTTCTAACATATGGATTTGAAACACCTGATCCCATTTTTATTGTAGATGTATTATTTGCAACTATTGCAAGAACTTCAAAAACATCCCGATTATTATAATGATCTGTAATCCATACATTGTCAAATCCAATATCTTCGGCAAGTTTTACAACATCAACAATATTACGTACTGGTTCATTTGGAAGTAATTCTAAACTAAATTTCATAAAAAGCTAAACCCCTAATTATTAAATAAAAAAATAATATTTTTCTAGATGAATTTCATAATTCAAATAATTTAAAATACAAAAAATATTATTTAGATATTAATTAATATATAAAACATAGCATATAATTATTTTAATAAAAAAAAATTAGTAAAATATAATAAACTTTATTTTAGGAGTGTAATAATATTGAGACAAGAAAATTGGCTTTTAAATAATATAATTGACACAGGACAATGTGCAAAATGCGGAACTTGTACAATACTCTGTCCAAATCATATACTTGAATTTAAAGATGTACCAGAACTAACAGATATATGTCTACGTGATGGACGAGGAACCTGTCATGAAGTATGTCCACGTGTATCATCAGGAAGATATCAAATTGAAATTAGAGAAAATCTAAAAAACGAACAATACACATCACCACTAACACATGAAGAAGCTGTTAAAACAATTATAAAAACACTCATGGATCAGAAAAAAATTGATGGTGCAATAATTGTAGGAGAAGATCACTGGAAATCATTATCATTAATAATTGAAGAAACAGATGATCTAGACTTAGCAGAACATCCAAATAAATACCGAGAATCACCACTAGCAGCACTTGAGGAAATGGGAAAACTTGACCTTAAACGTGTGGCAATTGCAGCACTACCATGTCAAATACAAGGATTTAGAAAAATACAATACTTCCCATATCTTGCAAAACACGAACTTGAAAAAAGCAAACAAGGAAAACCTGTTAAAATACCAGAAATCAAATATCTAATAGGACACTTCTGTACAGAGAAATATAATCATGGAAATATGATAAAAGTACTAGAAGATGAAAACATTAAAATAGAAGATGTTAAAAAATTCACACGTAAAATACCAAAACTAATCGTTGAAACAAAAGATGAAACATATCGTCTTCCACTTAAACCTATTGCTATGAATGAAGGATGTAAGTTCTGTAAAGATTATGAAGCAGAATTAGCTGATATATCAGTAGGTGTAGATGATAATAAGACATGTGTTATAATACGTAAAGATGAATTTGACCAATTTAAAGAAATACTACAACTAACACCAGATACTGAAGATCTTCCAGCAGTTCATCGTGAACGTAAACGTAACAGATTTATGGTAAATGTAACAAAACGTGAAGAAGATGGAGAGCCATTATCATACTACTGGATGGGAGATTATCCAGGTGTTGGAAAACAAATGGATGGTAATCATTTCATACGTCTTAAAGCAGGAGATGCTGGATGGTACACAAAAGAAGATATGCAAAATATTCTTGATATAAGTGAAAAGTATGATCTTAGCATAAAAATTACAACCAGAAGTGCATATGAACTTCATGATGTAACACCAAAAATGGTTCCAATAGTACTTGATGATCTTAAAAAACATAATCTACGTACAGGATCTGAAGGAGCATTAGTACGTTCAACACTTGCATGTCCAGGAAATACTCAATGTAAAATGGGATTAATAGATACAGTAAGTATTGCATCTAAAATTGAGGATTTATTTGCTGAATATCCAACTCCATATAAGTTTAAATTTGCAGTAACAGGTTGTCCTAATAAGTGTGTAAGACCTACAATACATGATCTTGGAATTATGGGAATAATGTATACAACAATTAATGAATCAAAATGTGTAAATTGTGGACGATGTGCTGAGGTATGTAAAGTTGATGCAATTTATTATACAAATGTTGCAAAACGTGATGAGAAACGATGTATAGATTGTGGTAAATGTTTCCGTGCATGTCCTCATCATGCAATAGAAGTAGATCATGAAGGATTCCAGGTTTATCTTGGTGGTAAAAGTGGTCGTGAACTAGTTGAAGGACATCTTGTTGATGTTACAACAGAAGAAGAACTTTACCCATTTATCGAAAAAGTATTAATAGCATACAATAAGCTTGCAGATAAACCACAACGTGAAAGAGTTGCAGATACAATACGTAAAGTTGGATTTGAAAACTTTATGCAAGAAGTTAATAATATAAAATTAGACTAAATTTGTAATATAATAACTAAAATATAACCTCCCTCTATTATTATTTTTTTTATCCCTTTTTTTATAGATTTTATTTTGAAAATAAGTATTTATTATATAAAATAAAAAAAAGTAGTTTCTTTTTAGATATTGGAAAGTTAGGAGTAAAAATATTGTTTTAAATATTTTTCTAATTATTAAAAAAAAAATAAAAAAAAGTAGGGTTTGAATAAAAAAAAAAATAAGATGTAAAAAAAAAATTATAATCGTTTTTCTAATTATCTTATCTTCTTTTCTTAGAATGGTAGTTGTGTGTATGTTTTAATTGTTCCACATTTATACCAATTCCTTATTACTCCAAATGAGTTACGTTTTGATGTTGCATCACATATATACCATTGACCATTTACATACACTTGAGCCCATACGTGTCCTGTTACAAGTCCACTGCTAAATGTACATGTTGCATGGTTGTATCTTGCTGGTATTCCTGCTGTTCTCATCATTGCAACAATAAGGTTTGCCATGTCACAACAGTTACCATATCCACGTGTGTATGTACCTTCTGCACCATATCTGGTATTATAGTATCCACTATATGATGTTCTATCTCGTACATAGTTAAATATTGCAACAGCTTGATTATATACACCTTTTACTCCAGATATTGCAGCTTTTGTTGCTGTTTTAATAATAGAACTATTTACTTGTGCATAATTTGTTTTTTGTAAATAACTATCATATCCTGCTGGTGGTGTATTAAATATACTTCCATTACCAGTAGTTGATGTGGATGATCCTGAACTTGAATTTGTTAATGCTATTACTGTTCCATATAATGAACACATACCATGATTTTTAATGTATGCTACAGCTCTTGTATAGAAGTAAAATGCATCAGCAAAATTCATGGATTTTCCATTTATTGTTAAGTTATATTGTGGTCGTCCATTTTTTGCATAAGATGCCACACATACTTTTGCTAGTGCTATATAATCTTCTTTGTAAATTTTTTCATTATTACAATTTGTTGATGATTGCACAAGTTGTTTAAAATTACCCATTGAAAATGATGAGTTTTGTGCATATACTTGACATAGAAGATAGAAGAAATCTGTTGGTGATAGTTGATCATTTCCTATCGTTACAAAGTTTGGTAATCTTCCATTTTTTTCTATGAAGTTTTTTGTATCATTTGCTTTTGTTAAAACTTGATCATAAGTATACTTATTTGTACTTGATAATACACGTAAATAGGTTGTTTTATTTGATTCTGATGTATAACCATTACCTGAATATTTAATTGTAATATTATTTATTTCATGTGATAATGCTTTTGAGTTATTATATGTAACTTTAGCTACACCATTTACAACTTTTACTGTATCTACTGTTTTTCCATTTACTTTAAATGCAACTTTTCCATCTTTTAGTAATGTTCCTTTTGCATCTCTTATTGTTGCTATAAGTGTTACTTGATTACCTTTTTTAACAAAAACTAAATCGTCACTACTGATATGTGATGTTGTTGTAACTGTTAATTTGGATGATATTGAACCAAAATTATAATATGAATTATCTCCAACTTTTATGAGTATTGTATTAACTCCAGCATATGATAATGATGGCTTAAAGCTACATGATACAACCCCATTAACAACACGTGCATCTGCAAGTTGTTTACCATTGATCTTAAATGATACAGGTGAATTATGTACTAAATTTCCATCTTCATCTTTTATTGTTGCTGTTATTTTTATTGTTGAATTAACTTTTGTTGTATAATTTGGAAGAGTGATATCATAATTACGTTTTACTACAGTTAATGTAGATGTTTTTTCACTTTCTAGTGTTGTTGATGTCTCTCCAACTTTTACAAGTATATTATAATCTTTTGCTTGCCAGTTTCCTACATTTACCGTATATTGTGCTACTCCGTTTGTAATGGTTGCATATGCATGTGTTTGATTATTTATTTTTAGTACTGAATTTACTTGGTTTAAAGGTTTGCCTGATTCAGTTTTAAATGTTGCATTGATTTTAATAGTTTTATTATTTTTTACTGTAACTGGACTTAAATTAATCTTTACATTTTCTTTTGTGCTTGTCTTTGGTGTCTTTGTAGTTTGTGTTTTTGTATTGCTTGTTAGTGTGTTTGTAGTTTTTTGTGTTAGATTTATTTGATTTGATTCAATTTTTTCAGATTCTATGTTTACATTATCATTATATTTAACTGATTTTTCTTTTACATTAGCTTGATCTGACATTACATTCTTAGAATTATCAGATTGTGTATTAGTTGTTGATTTTATTAAGGTATTATCCATACTATGTACTGATTGTTCATCTAAAGATAATGTAGAATTAGATGTATCAGTTGCAGATACAGACATTATACCTACAAATAATGTAATAAGAAAAATCAAAATTAAATGACCCTTAATCTTACCGCCTCCATAATAAACCAAAATATGAAATATTAATTCTGATTAAGTAAGTTAATAATATGATTTTGTTAATATTATATTAACTTTTTATATTCTGATTTTCTGTTAAGTTTTTTAATAAAAACAATATTAAAAAATTAAATTTCTTATAGTATCTTAAAATAGAAAGTTAATTTTTTTAGCTCTGAAATAAGAATCTTTTTAATAAATTCTTATCTATTATGTTTAATTTAAAAAGTATTTAAACCTAGTGTTATATTTTCTTTAATTATATTCCTAAAATATTATGAAAAACCAAAAAGTATAAATATAAAGTAAGTTAAATATTAAATTGTACTTATAGTACAGTATTTTATAAGTTAGTCCCGTAGGGTAGTGGCAATCCTCCTGGTCTTTGGAACCGGGGACAGCGGTTCGACTCCGCTCGGGACTACTAACTTTTACTTAAATCAACTAATTTTTAATTAAACTAATTTTTAAAATAATTTCAAACTAATTTTTTTATTAACTTACTATTTTAAATAATATAAACAACTTAAGATATATACAATAAAATACTAAATAATCTAGGATTTAAAAATTTCTTTTTCTAAAAAATAAAATTATAAATTAAAAAAAAAGGAGCAAAGAATCTAATGGCTTATGAGGATATAGTTAAAAAATATTTAGATGAAGACCCGGAAAGAAAAGTAAAACTCTTTAAATTATACACCAGACTAATGATAATATCAACATTTGCAATAGCAGCAGGTGTAATACTATACATATTCTACATATTTAACTTCTTCTAAAAAATAAAAAAAAGGAAAGTAAAAAAGTTAAACTTTCCCCCCACCCTTCATCATCACATTTTTACTAAAAAAAATCTTTTTTTTAATATGCACTATTATAAATAAGTCTTTGTATATGCTGCACACGACTCATAGCATTCTCTAAAATACGATCAGATACAATAATAGTACATATAGGTTCACCTGGCATAAAAACATAATCTTTTGGTGATATATCATGAATATACTTAATACCATCAAGGTTATATCGAGACATTTTTTTACTATATACAATTAATTTAACACAAAAATTCTCAACATTATTTATTGAAACTTTAACATCATTACAAGCATCAATATCTGCTTTTGCCATATTCATATTATATGATTGTTCTATACATTCAAAAGTTCCCTGAATACGACCATTAACCTCAATAACATATGCTTTATTATCTTGAATTATAAAATCAACACCACCTGAACCTATGAGTTTACACATACGTGATATTTTTGATGAAATATTTTCAAGTTTCTCAGGATGATTAATACATGGTGTTATATTACCACAGTACATAAAATTTCGATAAGATAAACTTGGAGAACCTATTATCTGATGTGAAGATGCAACCATTGTAATACTATGATCAGAATATGATAAAAAAGAACTACTAATACTATCTCCACTAACATATTCTTGTAATAAAAACTCATCATCATCTAAATTTAATGATTCATCAAAAAATCTTACACCAATACCACCTGAACCAATACGTGGTTTAACTAGAAAATCTAAATCAGGATAATTTGAAACAATCTCAGATGCTTCTTTAGTATCATTAACCTTAAATGTCTTAGGCATAAGGAAGTTTTTATGTAAATGTTTATAAAGCTTATACTTATCACGAATATCATCATTATTTTTATTTCCAATAATCTTAGATGAAGGAAACTTAGATACATCAACATCACTACAACATAAAATATAATCAACACAATCAACATACTTAAGTGCAGCTTCTTCTAAATCACACAGATTAAATGTAGGACTATTTATAATGATCAACTTATCAACATATTCATGCATATCAACAAGATCAAAAAAACAAGTAGCATAAACACTAAAACCCAATTCATATAAGGACTTACAAACAGCCCTAGTATTAGATCCAACAACTAAAATTCGACTCAAAATATAATACATCCCTTTTATTTTTATTATTCATTAAAAAAAAATTATCTAATATAAATTTATGTAAAATATAAAATAAGTACTTAATTAAATTAAAAAAAATATAATCTAAAATAAATTTCCCTATATGAAATATAATAAAAATAAAATAAGTAAAAAAATTTGTTATAAAAAAAATAGTATTTTAAAATAAAAGAAAAGGTTAAAAAAAAAGAATAAATCATGAGAAAACTCATGAAATTTATTCAGATTCTCTTGCATTAATGTTTTTCTTAATAACTTTAAGTTGTGCAAAACTTTCCCTTTCCATTTCCTCTAAACGCATTTCAATAAATTTGATTGTGTTTTCAATACGAGGAATGATAACATGCTCTAAAGCATTTACTCTTCTTTTTGTAGCTTCTACTTCCTTAGCTAACATCATTATGGTTTTTTCAATTTCACCAAGTTCAATAATAATCTTAATAGATTCTTCAAACTCTTTAGCTGCTACGTCTAAGTTAGCTGAAGTTCCAGCAAAACCGTAACCTCTGCTTATAACATCATTGGATGTCATTTTACTTTCAACAACTGGTACTGAAACACCCATAATACTACGGGAAGTAATATCAAGTTCAAGAGATTCTCTAACTGATAAAGCTGCACGTTTTACTGCCATATCTCCCATGTCTATTTGAGCTTTATTGAGTTCTGCGTATGCTATTGCTAATTTTTTTTCAACTTCATCACGAGAACCTTGAACACGATCTAGAATTTCGAAAAACTCTTTAATGAGAGCATCTCTTTTTTCTTTAAGAAGACTATGACCTTTAGTAGATAATTTTGCCCTATCTTTTAGACTAAGAAGTTCATTACGAGTTGGATTAACCCCATCTAGTTTTTCATCTGCCATGTATTAGCCTCCTATTACTGAGATACTTAAATTTAAATTATGAAGAATATGAAAATACCTATTCTGATGAAACTTCAACTTCTTCTTCAGTTTCTTCTTCATCTTTTTTAGGTAAGTATTTTTCAATAAATTCTTCTTTAACACGTTTAAGTTCAGTTGTAGGTAAGATAGATAATAATTCCCAACCAAGATCAAGTGTTTCTTCAATAGATCTATCTTCATCTTTTGCTTGTCTGATAAATTTATCTTCAAATTCATCTGCAAATTTTAGGAATTTTCTATCACGGTCAGTTAATGCTTCTTCCCCTACTACAGCAGTTAAGTCACGTAAGTCACGACCTTCAGCATATGCTGCATATAATTGGTCTGAAACTCCACTGTGATCTTCACGAGTACGGCCTTCACCAATACCCCCACTCATAAGTCTTGATAGGGATGGAAGTACATCTACAGGTGGGTAAATACCTGTTCTGTCTAATTCACGTGAAAGTACAATCTGTCCTTCTGTAATATATCCTGTTAAATCAGGAATAGGGTGAGTAATATCATCCTGTGGCATTACAAGAATAGGCATTTGTGTAATTGAACCATCTTTTCCTCGTATACGACCTGCTCGTTCATATATACCAGCAAGGTCAGTGTACATGTAACCAGGGTATCCTCTACGTCCTGGTACTTCGTTACGTGCTGATGAAATTTCCCTAAGTGCTTCACAGTAGTTTGTAAGGTCAGTTAGAATTACAAGTACGTGCATACCTTTTTCAAATGCAAGGTATTCAGCTGCTGTTAAAGCCATTTTAGGAGTCATAATTCTTTCAATAGCAGGATCGTCTGCTAAGTTCATGAATACTGTTACACGTTCTAAAGCTCCGGTTTGCTCGAATTCGTTCATGAAGAAGTTTGCTTCTTCGTGAGTAATACCCATAGCACCGAAAATTACAGCGAAATCAGTATCTTCTGAAATTACCTTAGCTTGTCTTGCAATTTGTGCTGCAAGTTCGTTGTGAGGTAATCCTGATCCTGAGAAGATAGGAAGTTTTTGACCACGTACAAGAGTGTTCATACCGTCAATGGTTGATATACCTGTTTGAATAAATTCAGCAGGGAATTCTCTTGCAGCTGGGTTCATTGGAGATCCGTTTACATCTAATTCTACTTCAGGAATTATGTCAGGTCCACCGTCAATAGGTTTACCAATACCGTTGAATATTCTTCCAAGAATATCTGGGGATAAACCGATTTTAGCTGTTTCTCCTGTGAAACGTACTTTTGTTGATTCTGTGTTAAGGTCACTTGTACCTTCGAATACTTGAACAACAGCTTTGTCTCCTTCTACTTCTAGAACTTGACCGGTTCTTTTTTCACCATCAGGTGTTTCAATATCTACAATTTCATTGAAAGCTACACCGTCTACACCTTGAACAACCATTAAAGGTCCTGAAACTTCTGTTACAGTGGTGTATTCTTTTGTTTTAACATCTATATCATTCATTGTACAGCCTCATTACATTGTGTTTGTATTTGATCTCTTATTTCTTCAACTCTGCCCATGAATTCATCTTCTGGGATGTATTTCATTCTGTCAAGATCTACTCTTACATCTAGGTTTACAAGTTTGTTTGCATCTGCTCCATCTGCAAGTGCTGCTTGTGCTGCTGTGTCATAAAGTAGAATTGTTTTGAGCATGTTGTATTGTTTAATTGGTGAACAGTATGTATCTGTATCATCAAAAGCGTTTTGTTGAAGGAAGTCTTCTCTTAACATACGTGCTGCTTCGAGTGTTACACGATCTTTTTGAGGTAGTGCATCAGGTCCTACAAGCTGTACAATTTCTTCGAGTTCTGATTCTTTTTGGAGTAAAGCCATAGCTCTATCTCTTAATTCTCTCCAATCTGAACCGATTTGTTCATTCCACCAGCCTGTAATACTATCTACATATAGTGAGTAACTGTTCAACCAGTTAATAGATGGGAAGTGACGTCTATCTGCAAGTGATGCATCAAGTGCCCAGAATACTTTAGCAATACGTAAGGTGTTCTGAGTTACAGGTTCGGATAAGTCTCCACCAGGAGGTGATACTGCTCCTACAATTGTAATTGATGATTCTGCTGCATGATCTCCTATAGTTGTTACACGTCCTGCACGTTCATAGAACTGTGCTAGTCTTGATGCTAGATATGCAGGGTATCCTTCTTCCCCAGGCATTTCTTCAAGACGTCCGGATAATTCACGCATAGCTTCTGCCCATCTTGATGTACTATCTGCCATAAGTGCTACATCGTATCCCATATCTCTGAAGTATTCAGCAATGGTAATTCCGGTGTATACACATGCTTCCCTAGCTGCTACCGGCATGTTTGATGTGTTTGCGATAAGAACTGTTCTGTCCATTAATGGGTTTCCAGTTTTAGGGTCTTCTAATTCTGGGAACTCAATAAGTACTTCAGTCATTTCGTTTCCACGTTCTCCACAACCAATGTATACAACTATATCTGCATCTGCCCATTTAGCTAATTGTTGCTGTGTTACAGTTTTTCCTGAACCGAATGGTCCTGGCATAGCTGCTGTTCCACCTTTTGCAAGACAGAAGAATGTATCTTGTGCTCTTTGTCCTGTTATAAGTGGTACATCTGGGTCAAGTTTGTTTACGTAAGGTCTACCTACACGTACTGGCCAGATTTGCATCATTTGTACTTTTTCTATTCCATTTTCTGTTTCTACTTCAGCAATGTCGTCAACAATAGTGTATCTGCCTGGACTTACAATTGATTTAAGTGTTCCTGACATTTTTGGTGGTATCATAATTTTGTGTACAATTGATGATGTTTCATCTACTGTTCCTATGATGTCTCCACCTTCTACTTTGTCTCCAACTTGTGCTGTTGGTTTAAATTCCCATTCTTTTGTTTTGTCTAGTGCTGGTACGTCTACCCCTCTAGGAATGAAATCTCCTGCTTCGAGTTTGATTTCATCTAAAGGTCTTTGAATACCGTCGTAAATTGATTTTAGTATTCCAGGACCTAATTCTACTGAGAGTGGACCACCTGTACTTTCAATTTTTTCTCCTGGTTTAATACCAGCAGTTTCTTCGTAAACTTGAACTGTTGCTGTGTCGCCGTGAAGTTCAATTATTTCACCTATGAGTCCGATATCACCTACACGTACCATTTCGTGTACTTGTGTACCACGCATACCGTCACCGATAATAACCGGACCTGCAATTTTAATAATTTTTCCTGTGATCATTTTACCATCTCAACCCCAATAACTCTTTTTATAAGGTCATTCATTGGGTCAGTTTCTCTTTTATGTGAACCTGACTTGTCGGGTACTTCTATAATCATAGGTAATGCCTTAGTTTCACTGTATTTTGTGATATCCTCTCTAAGTTCATCACCAATTTTTTCTGTAGTTATGATGATTGAATATTCATCATCAACTAGTTGCTTTAAAGTAGCTTTTGATTCTTCTTTATTATGTACTGGGAATCCACTTTTGATTCCACCTAACATAAAACCAGTTACTGTATCTGGATCTGCCATTATAGCTATATCATTTTTCATAATAACATCTCCTTAATTTCAGAACTTGGTATAGCAAGTCCTTTTTTACTTCTTGCTATTATTTTAAGATTTTTAATTTCAGTTTCTTTTTTGTATAAGAAACCAATAATTGGACCTACTCCAAATGGTCGTTTTTTAAACATGTTGTCTGCCATTTTTCTTTCGTATGCATCTAAAGCTTCATCGAATACTGTAATTGAACCTTCTTGGTTGTATTTAGGTATTGCATCGATGATAACTTTACCATATTCAGAACTTTCTATACTGCTTAAAAGTGAGGTCATATCTTCAGATTCCATGAATTCTTTAAGTTTCCATGCACGAAGTTCGTAACCTCTTTTTATAACGTATGGTTTGATCTGATCATATGATAAACCATCAGCTTTAGCTCTTAAAATAATTTTAATTGCTGCTATATCTACTTGAGTTCCTACATAACTGTGTAACATTCTAGTGTTTTCATCAGACTGATTTGCTGATTTTTCTAGAAGTCTGTGATAGTAGTAGTTATCTAATGCTGATTCTAATGTTAATAATGTTTTATTTTCATTAAAATCTGGTAATGCATCTTCTAACACTTTTGCATATGGTGTTCCTTCAAGAGCTACAATTAAATCTTGAACAGAATCTGCTTCGATGAGTTTTGATAAATCATCTTTTAAGCTTCCATATGGAACTAACAGTTCACGAGTTTCTTCTTCATTTAATTTTGCTTCTTTTGCAATTAGAATACTTTTAATATTTTTAATATCCCATTGGTGAAGCATTACATCAAATGTTGGTTTAAGATCATTAGGTGCTATCTTATCTAGTAAATCATATGTCTCTGCAAGATTTACATCTAATGCTTGTTCTATTGGATATTTATCAACTAATCCTGCGAAGTCTTTGTAACCTCTTAGGTAGTTTTTAAATTCTTGAAGATTGTCTGTTTCTGTTAATTCTGTTAATTGTTTTTCTTTGAAAATTTTACCAATTTTTGCTCTTACCCGTGAGTTAGGATAAGTATATGGGTAATATTCCATTAAAGGTCTAAATGTTATTACTACTATAATTGCCCCTATTATGGCAAGTACAATAACTAATAATGCTAGGAATGACTCAATAGAAGAGAATCCGAAAGATGTTATTATTCCTGTAATGGTTTCTTCCATTTAATCTCCTCCATTAATTTATCTGAATAGTTTTTTAGCAACCTCTGATCTTAAGTATTTTCTATATCTTAGCATACGTGCTTCAATAGTATTTTTAACTTCAATATCACCATCAATGGTACTTACTACAGCTCCACCAATAATTGCTATTGGAGATCCTATAATAAATGAAGTTTTTTGACCAGTTTGTTCTGAAACAGTTTCAGATATTTCGTCAATCATGTTGTTTACATTATCAATATCGTCTGCTCTGACGAAAATTTCAAGTTGACTGCTGCCTATTTCTACTGCTGCATCAATAATCATATTTTTTAATGCTTCTACGTAGTTTGCAGCATTTTCAGATGCTAATTTTTCAATTTTATCTGATGCTATTCTGAAAGCTTTTTCAATTAATTCTTCACGAGATTCTAATTCTTTTCTTCTTGAATTAACTTTTGCTTCTGAAATAATTTGTTGATATTTCATATCTGCTTGCTTATGTGCAGCATCAATGATTGAATCTCTTTCTGCTAATGCTTGAACTTCACCATCAGCTAGTATTTTATCACTATCAACTGTAGCTTTGGAGATGATTTCATCAGATTTTAACTGAGCATCTGCTTTAATATGTTCTATTATTTTATCTGCTCCAACGCTCATCTATGTTCCTCCGAATAAAAAATATTTAATTTTAAAGACTTTTCCTCCAAGTTAAAATGTAAGAAAGTCTTTTTTATTTTTAACTCTATGCTCCGAGTATTCCACCGAATACTAATAATAAGATAGCGATAAGGAAACCATAAATAGCCTGAGTTTCAGGAATAGCTGTGAATACTAAACCTTGAGCAAACATACCTGGTTCTTCTACAACTGCACCTACAGATGCGGATGATGCGATACCTTGACCCATACCTGAACCAAGTCCACCGAAACCAACTGATACTCCTGCACCAATTGCTACTAAACCTGCTGTTACTCCTAATGGAGATCCTCCCATAATTCCTGAGAATACTAATAATAAGATAGCGATAAGGAAACCGTAAATAGCCTGAGTTTCAGGAATAGCTGTAAATACTAAACCTTGAGCAAACATACTTGAATCTTCTGCTACTGCTCCTACAGATGCTGAAGATGCTATACCTTGACCGATACCTGAACCTAATGCTGCAAATCCTACTGCTGTACCTGCACCTATTGCAGCTAGGGCTGAACCTAATGCTAATTCTGCTGCCATGATATTTTCCTCCAATTTTATATTGAATTTTTTATTAAATTTTTTATATAATAATTTTATTTTAAATTTTTTTAGTAAGATCTTTATTTTTTCCTGTTTGTTTTAAAAATATAGAATATAATTACTAAAGAAGTTTCTTACTTATTTTTCTACTTTAGTATATACTCTTTCTGCTTCGAATGGTTCGAATGGTTCACTGTCTCCTGTGTAGAAGTTACCGAAGAACTCTACAAAGTGTAGACGTAATGAGTGAATAAATGAACCGAGTGATTGGAATGCAATGTTAAATAGTTGTATTGCGAAGAATACAATAATACCTAAAATTACTCCAACATATGGAACCATTTGTCCTAATAATTGGAATAAAAGGTTTGCTGTCATTGCGATACCACCAGTGGATAGACATAATGCAAGTAATCTTGAATATGATAATACATCTCCAATATATCCGAATATGTCCATAACTCCCATAGCACCTGCTCCGTAAATTAGTAAGATTAATGCAATAATGAATGTTACTGCAAATGGAATCATTCCAGCTACTACGAATAATACTATTGAAATTTCAATAATTACCCAACATAATTGACCTGAACATAACTCTTTAATGTTACGACTTTTTACATTATCAATTATACCGAATAAGAATGCTATGTTTAGGTGTACTAAACCTATGATAATTGCTAATATCAAGATGTTTTCTGGATGTGCGAATGCGTTTATACTTGGAATTACAGTTGGTAATGCAGCATTTGCATCTCCCATTAAGAATCTAGGTACAAAGTCTCCAAGGAAACCTCCCGTTACTAGCCCCATCAGTATTGTCCACAGACCCATTTGGGTAAGTATAGCACCAAATGAGGTAAATGTTTTGTTCACTTTTCCTATTCCTCTATATATGAGGAATCCGACAATAGCAATAATTATTCCATAAAATGCATCGGTCAAACAGAAACCGAAGAAGAATGGGAAGAAAAATGCCATTATGATTGTAGGATCTATATCCTTATAGTTTGGTGTTGAGTACATGTTTACAAGTAACTCATATGGTCTTGCAAAAGCAGGGTTTTGCTGCCTTACAGGTACTTCGTTGTTTTCGATTTCCTCTTCTGAAGGATCTTCAACTTCTATGATACTGTTACCTTCTGTAACTTGATCAATAATTGTTAAAGTTTCGTCAACATCTTTTTTAACTACCCATCCTTTAATCATTTTGGTAGTTTCTGTTTCACCAAAGTATGAGTAAATTTCTGTTCTTTGTTTTTCGATATCAAGTTGTTCTTTTAATATGAGCATTTGATCTCTAGAACGTAAATCTACTTCTCTAATATCTTTTATACATTGTTCTTTATCGTTTTTCAAATCTTCTAGTTTTTTAGCGGATGCTTCAATAATTTCACTAGCTTTTCCACTTAATCCGGAAACATCTAGTTTTTCAAATTCTAAGCGTCTTAAAATACCAGAAATTTCTTCTTCAAATTCATTAAGTGTTACAATAATAAGTGGTATTACTGTTTTATCTTTACTTTCTGAATCTGGAGAACCTTCAAATATAACTACTTCTTGTGTTGCTTCTTCAATTTGTGATTTTGCATCAGCTAGGTGCTCTTGTGGAAGTAGCCCTGTGATGAATGATGTGTATGCATTATTTTGTAAGTATGCAAAGTCAACATCAAAACTTTTTAATTGATTTGCAATGTTTAAGTTGTCTTTATATTTGGTTTCTTCAGTACCAATTTCATTCATACGTGATTCAATTGGACTGAGGACTGAATCAACTTTTGTAATGATTTTTTCAGCGTGTATTGATAATTCTTCAGGAGATAGGTTTTTTACTTCTTCTGAGAATATTTCTTTAGGGCTGAAAAATCCTTTAATAACTTCAACCATACTAGTTTTTGGCTCTGAAGATTTAAGTGTATCAATGATACTATCACATTTCATTGCTAGTGATGAAATCTTCGTTGCGTGAGGGTCTTGTTTTGATACAGTTAATCCTTTGTATTCATCATCATTATGAATTTCTTCAGAGAGATCTTCAATTTCCATAAGTCCTCTTTCATAAAGAGCGTCTACTAAAGGTTTTGTGTATTGATTCAATGTTACTATGCTTATTTTTTGCATTCGTGCTGGCCTAAACATAGTTTAACCCCTATAATACGATTTCTATTATTATATCAGCTGCGTCTTCAACATTTTTTTCTGATCCCATGAGGGATTTTTTAATGTCTTGGTCAGATTCATTGTTGATGATTACTGCTTCTTTAGCTGCTTCATCTTCTCTAGCGTTTACTATGTGTTTAGCTTCATCATTTGCTTCTTCAATAGCTTTGCTAATTTGTGAATCTACTGTAGAACGAGCTTGTTGGATCATTTCAGTTGATTTTTTATTTGCTTCATCTATAATACCATCAGCATCAGATTCTGCTTTTCTGATTGCACTGATAGCTTCAGAAATATTTGCCATTTATAAATCACCTTTTTATATGATCTTTTCTTCTAATATAAAAAATATACCCAAAATAAGTTATCTTATTTGTTTTTAAAAATAATTGAGTATATATCGTGTAATTGTTATTTAAATAAAAAAATGTATGCTAATCCAATTATCACCTCAATATAGACATGAGAACGTAAAATTTAACACTTTAAAATGAATTATCGTGAAAAATTTTAATATGTTCATAAAATTATCTTATATACTAATATATATTAGTTATCATTAGTTATATATTTTTATAGAAATAGACTTCCTAAAACTACTTAATAAAATATACTATAATACCTTAAGTCAAGTAAATAATAATAATAGTAAAAAAAATTGGAGGAGAAAAAATTTTATATACTTATAAATCTTGCTGATTTTTAAGTATCATATCAGCACCTGTTGTAATACGAATAATAGGTTTTGATAAATGTCGACGTGCTTCTGTTGGAACTTCATAAAATCCAGGTTCAATTTCACGTTTTATACTACGTTTAACTTTATCTGAGGATCTTATCTTTTCTTTACAGTTTGGACATTTAAAACCCTTATTTTTACCAGCAGATTTCATACGACGACCACACTTACATACTGGATTTTCATAAACATATTCATCAGCCACAGTATTTAATTTGAATTTTTCCATGTTAAGTGTGTTATTTTCATTTAATCCACCATAAATTGTAAGTTTATCACCTACTCGTAATTTACGTACAATATCACGGAAAGACTTAGTTGGCTCAAATGCTGCACATGTTAATACACCTGTATCATCTGATACTTCGAAAAATACATGTCCTCCCTTAATATCATATGGATTTTTTACAACTTCACAATCAAAGACATAACAACCTGTTTGTTTCATATCTTTTATTGGTATATCTTCTTGCATATGCATATCAGTATGTTGATTTGTTCTAAATATACAGTAATCTTCAATTTCTTCACATGATTTAACTATAGTATGTGCTTTTTTTACAGCTTCAGGAGTATTTCCACGTATTCCATATAATACAGGACATGGTGTATGTGGTTCAATTGCTGTATAATTTTGTTCAACATCAATATTATCAAATGTATCAGGATATGTAATTTCATTCATCTTAAAAATACTTTCATCATCAAGACATCTTTTAGTACCATACTTATCAGCTTGCCTATATGCTAGTAATTCAAATGTTTGATCTGTAAGTTTTAATGATATTGCAGCAATAGCACCGATAATTCCTCGTCCTTTTTTAAATTTATGATACTCAATATTATTCTCCTGGGCAAACTTAGTTGCATAATCTATTGTATATATTTCATATATTGCATTTTGAGCATAACAACGCATAGCATCTGTTATTTCACCTTTATAGAATATTACACCAGGATTAGTATTTACTCCATCAAACATTGCATATTTTTCAACATATTCTAGTGTTACATCTTTTATGAGTTGTTCTTGTTTTTCATCTTCAACTTCTACTTTAAATGATAATGCTCCATTTCCACGTGTTTTATACCGAGCAAATGGATTAAGTCGTATAAGTCTTGGATAATCAACTGGGTATATATTATGTTTGCGTAGTTTATTTAGTATAATACATGTTAGATATGTTGTACACATTCCTTCTGCTGAGTCTGTATCATCAATTCCTACATGTAGTGTTATTGGTTTTTCATAATTCAAAATAAGATATCCTCCCTTATTGAAAAAAATGTTTTATGTAAATTAAATAATTAAAATTAAAAAAAAATTGGGTTTTCCCATTTTATTCTCTTTATTTATATTATAATGTTTTATATTAAATACATATAAATATATAAATTATGAAAGTAGATTATTCTTCAATTACACGAGAAAACATGTTATATGATATTAATATTCTTCTTAATACATATGATTTTCAAACATCTAACATCTATGATAGAAGTTGTTTTGATATACTTGCTCGTCGTGATGACATATTAATTATTCTTAAAATCTATAAGAATATTGATAGTTTAACACAAACACAAGCTGAAGAGTTATCGAAAGTAGCTGGAACATTTCTTGCAAGTCCAATAATTATTGGATTAAAATCAAAACATAACTACCTAGAAGAAGATGTTGTATATGAAAGATATGAATTACCTGTAATATCACCTCAAACACTATGTAATATTATAGCTAATGAAATACATCCTGAAATTCTATCAAAACGTGGTGGATATTATGTTAAAGTTAATGGTGAATTACTAAAACAGATGCGTGAAAAATATAATTTATCATTAAAAGAACTTGCAGATCTAAGTCATGTTTCACGAGAAACCATATATAAATATGAACAGGGAAATAGTCAGACATATCCTGAAACTCTTCTAATGCTTGAAGAGATACTAAATACAAATCTAGCTGTTGATATTAACTTATTTGAATCAGATTATTATAAGTCACTTGATCGTAAAATTAAAGAACCACGTGAATTAATAAAACTAGGATATGATGTAAAATCATCAAATAAAACACCATTTGATGCAATATCAGAAAGAAAACTTGAAAATAAGAAGTTAAATAAACTTAAAGAAAAACTTGATAATACTCTCCTTGAGGTTGAAAAACTTAAAAGTGAGGTAAATAAACAACGTGTGCGAAATAATATTCTTATAACTAATATGGAACGTAAACGTAATGAGAAAAAACTTAACCAAATCGCTGAACAAACACGTGATATAGCCGAGATTACCCAAAATGAAGCATTATTTGTTCTTGAAGATAGTAAAGATAAGAAAACTATAAAAAAAGTACCCTCTATATATACATGGGAACTAAAAGATATGGACAATTTCGAGGATTTAATAAAACTTATAAAAGAAAGAAAAAAAGAAGTAGAAGATTCATGACATTACATCATAAATAGTTTTCATAGTCTCATCAATCTCAGCTTCTTTAGACATACCAACACAAACTGCATCAACATACTTAACATCCTTCATAAACTGGTATGCTTCTGCAGGACTTAAAACTCCTGCAGCAAGTGTACGATTTGCAATAACTTTTTTTTCATCATAAAGAGATAATAATTCATCCATTAATTTACGATTTTCCTTATTTAAGAAATTACAATCCATCATATAACCATAAAAGTTAATTGGAAGCATAATAACATCTATATACTTAAAAATATCAGAATTATAAATCTTATCAAGGTGATTAAATGGCATACGTGTTTCAATACCAGCAACATATCCATACTCACCACTAAGACGTTTAAGATAATCTACAACACGATCAATTTCACCTTTCTTAATACATTCATCAACAAAAAATCCATCAAGGATAACTGTTGACATTTCATATTTTGAAAATAACTCCATATCAGAATTAAAATTATCCTCAGATGTAAAGCCAATACAACTCCATGCATGACCACTTTTTATTGATAAATCAACACCAGCAATTAAATCATCTGAATTTCTAAGCATAAGAGTATCTAAATTTCCCTCATCATATGCATAATTTAATAATTTTTCCACATTTTCAGGTTGTTTTTTAAAGTCAAGTTCATAAAGACGTGAACGGTGTCCAAACTGTTGTGCAAATGTAAATACTGATGTTCCAAAAATAACTTCTTTAAATGTCATAATAATATTCTACTCCTTAAATTAATATCATTTTTTTTTAAATTATTCTTATTTAATTTCCAAATTCATTTTTTATTTTATAATATCTTTTTTATTAACTAATATTATTATATTATATAAAAAAAAGGCTCTGTCAAAAATTGGGTTGTTAAAAAAAAGTATTATTTTTACACTTAATGATGATTTTGTTTTAAATATTTTAAAATTAGAAAATAAGTCCGTAAAATTAATATGATTAGAGGAGTAGATATTTTTATATGTTTAACCAAAAAATAAATACTCCTGGTAATATATTTAACTTAATTCCTTATAATCTTTTCGATTTTATAAAAAATTTTGAAAATAAAGTAAAATTAGAATTTAAATCAGAAAATAAATCTAAAAAACGAATAAACAAAAAAAATAATGTTGAAAAAGAGAGTAATTATTATTTAAAAAATGATAAGGATATTTATCCGCATTGTGGATCAAAAAAAAAGTTATAAAATTTGCATATAAAACAAAAAAAATTAGTTATTTTAAATGAAGGAAAAGTAGAAGTTAAAATTCAGAGATATAAATGTAAAAATATGCAATAAAATATTTAATACTGATTTGTCTAATTTTGTTTTACCGAATTGTAATATTATAATTCCTGTAATAGGGACTATTCGAAGAATTTATTCAATTCATGGATCTAGTATCTATAAAATTAAGTATGAGTTAAAAAAACAGTTTAAAGTAGATATTTCACACCAAAGTATATAAAACGTTATTAAAAACTATAAAAAAGAAAATAAAGTTTAATTCTGGAGTTATTCAGGTTATTACTTATTTAATAGTCTTTGGACTAAAATTAACTGTTCGTGGAAGTATATTTTAGCTTTATTTGATGTTAAACAGAATACATTGGTTTCATTTGATTTAGCTTCGAATGAGTCTAAAAAAACAATAAAAAAGTTTTTATAGAAATCTACGCATAACCAAAAGATAATAGCAATAACAACAGATTTAAAAGAAGAATATAGACTTCCTATAGCACAATTAGAATTTAAACACCAATTTTGTAATTTTCACACAAAATAAAAGATAAATAGGAATATAAAAAAATAAATAAAAGAAAATAAATTGTCAAAAGAAGAAATAAAGGATATTAAAAAACTTAAAAGATATATTTTTGAAATATTTGATTGTGAAAATATAGATTTAGCTAAAAATAAATTAAATGAACTTAAAAAGATTACAAAAGACATGAAAAATGTTATTTCAAGAATTTTAAATGAATTTATTAAGCCTTACTTTAAAAACTTAACATATGCAATTGAAAATAGAAATATAGCATTTACAAGTAATAAAATCGAAAATTTATTTCAAAAAGTATTTCCAAAATCAATTAAAAAAAGAATGAAAACGAAATATGGAGTTTTAAACAGATTTGAGCTAAAATTAGAATATTGGAATGATAATAACAAAGTTTGAAAAAACCAACCCAATTTTTGACAGAGCCAAAAAAAAATACTAAAAAAAATATTTTTTTAAATCATGATCTAATCTGGCTTTGTCAAAAACTTTCTGGTTTTGGAATCATATCATTTTATAGTAAAAATACTTATTTGTAAAAAAAGGATTTAAATTAAAAAATAAGTTAGTAAAATTAATATAATTTGAGGGAGTTAAATTTTAACATGTTAAATAAAAAAAATAACCTTCCTCAATAATATATTAGATGTAATTCCATATAAAATTTTTGATTTTATTAAAAATGTTTCAAAAAATATTCAAATAGGTTTTAAGACTCAAAAAAATAATTATAAATTTTTTAATGAAGAAAATATTGATTTATATAAAAAATCAGTTTATTTAGAAAATAATAAATCGATTTGTCCACATTGTGGAAGTAAACACAATACAAAACATGAATATACAAAAAGAAAATTAGTAGTTTTAGAAGATGGGGAAGTAGAACTTAAAATTTTAAGATATAAATGTAAAATGTGGAAAAACATTTAATAAAGATTTATCTGAATTTATTTTACCAAATTGTAATATTACAATTCCAGTAATAACTGAAATACTAAAATTATTATCTATTTACGGATCTAGTATCTATAAAATAAAAAATAACTTAAAACAAAGCTTTAACGTAGATATTTCACACCAAACTATAGAAAACATTATTTTATCATACGCATATAAAAATAAAGCAGAATCATGGACGTATTCAGGTTATTATTCATTTGATAGTCTTTGGGTGAAAATTAAACGAGAATTGAACTATCTTTTTGCATTATCAGACACTAAAATGAATACTATTGTAGCGATGAAAATATACTCGGATGAGTCAAAAAAGAACGTTAAAGAGTTCTTAACAAAATCAACACAAAATCAGGAAAGAATATCAATAACAACAGATTTAAAAATAGATTATAGACAACCAATAACTGATTTAAAGTTTAAACACCAATTTTGTATATTTAACACGAAACAAAAACTAAATAGAGATATACACACATATATAACCCAAGAAAAAGTAGATAAAAAAAGAAATATTTGAAATACTGAATTGTAAAGATATAAAACAAGCAAGAAAAAAACTAAATGAACTTGTTAGTTACGCTAAAAGCGTAAAAAATGTTATTTCATATATAATTTGGAAATTAATTGTTATTTATTTTAAAAACTTAACATTTGCAATTGAAAATAAAAATATAGTATCTACAAACAATAAAATTGAAAATATGTTCCAAAAAATATTTCCAAAAGAAATTAAAAAAAGGATGAAGACAATAAAAGGTGTTTTAACAAGATTTAGATTAAAACAAAATTATTAGGACGCTCATAATAAAGTTTGAAAAAACCAACCCAATTTTTGACAGAGCCTCTAATATATATTAAATCAATTATTTATAATAAAAAAAATATAAATAAATATACCTTATTAATTAAGTTTTCATACTATATTAATAGATGATAATTAAAGAAAAAAAAATAATAACGATTAATTTTTATAAAAATTAAATTCACAATAACCTATATAAAAATAAGACAGGAGAGTTAACATGCAAAAAGTTTTAGTTGCAGATAAAATAAATGATCAAGGAGTAGAAGTACTCGAAGGATCAGCAGAAGTAGTATTTGATCCAACAATAACCCCAGAAGAACTTCTTGAAACAATAGACCAATACACAGGAATAATTGTAAGAAGTAGAACAAAAGTAACACGTGATGTAATAGAAAAAGCAAAAAATCTAAAAATCATCGCACGTGCAGGAGTAGGTGTAGATAACATCGATGTACAAGCAGCAACAGATAATGGAATACTTGTAGTAAACGCACCACAATCCACATCAATCACAGTAGCAGAACATGCAATGGGATTAATCCTAGCATTAAGTCGTAAAATAGCAATAGCTGATGCATCAGTAAAAGATGGAAAATGGGAAAAAAGCCGATTTATGGGAATGGAACTAAGAAACAAAACCCTAGGTGTAATCGGAATGGGAAGAATTGGAAGTCAAGTTGTAAAACGAGCAAAAGCATTTGAAATGGATGTAATCGTATATGACCCATACATAACCGAAGAAACAGCAGACGAATTAGGTGTAAGAATCACAACACTTGAAGACCTAATAGAAAATGCTGATGTAATGACAATCCACGTACCATTAACACCAGAAACCAAAGGATTAATATCAAAAGAACAACTCAACCAAATGAAAGATAATGCAATCCTAATAAACTGTGCAAGAGGAGGAATCATAAACGAAGAAGACCTATATGAAGTACTAAAAGAAAGACCAGAACTTAAAGTAGGACTCGACGTATATGAAAACGAACCACTTGAAGACAGCCCACTAGTAGAATTAGATAACGTAGTATTAACACCACACATCGCAGCATCAACAAAAGAAGCACAACGTGATGCAGCAATTATTGTAGCAAAAGAAGTTAAAGAGGTATTAAATGGAAACACACCAAGTAACGTCCTAAATATGCCTGTGGTGGACTCTGAAACCTTTCAGAAACTAAAACCATACTTCAAATTAACAGAAAAACTTGGTCAAATACTAGTACAAACAACATCTCCAAACGTAAAAGAACTAAAAATCATCTACAGTGGAAAAATCTCAGGAAGAGCAAAAGAACCATTAACACGTGAATTACTAAAAGAATTCCTAAACCCAATACTAAATGAACCAGTAAATTCCGTAAATGCAAAATCTATAGCAAAACAACGTGGAATCGTAATCACAGAAGGTGAAATAGATAAAAACGGAAAATACGATGCAACAATAAAAATAGATGTAATCACAGATGATGATGAAATTACAATTGAAGGAACAGTAGAAAATGATGAAGTATGTGTAATTTCAATAGATGACTATGACATAAACCTAACACTTGAAGGTAACATGGCAATCATCAAATACATCGACTTACCAGGAACAATCGGTAAAATCGGACAAATACTCGGTGATTACGAAATAAACATTGGTGAAATGAAAGTTGGAAGACTCTCAGAAGGCGGAGAAGCTGTAATGGTTGTAAAAGTAGATCAAGAAATACCAGAAGAAGTAGTTGAAAAACTTGAAGAAACACCAGATATTGAAAGTGTAAAAGCAATTAAATTATAGGATTAACCAAAAATCCTATTTACTACTTTCTTTTTAAAATTAAACATCCAATATATGATAACTATTTTTTTAAACAATATAACATTAAAACATGTAAAATATTAAACACCAAAACCTAAAATCCAGTGAAATCTATTTTTATAAATGTATAATTTATAGTAAAATAAGTAAAATATTATAAAATGTATAAAAATTAAATTGGGTGGGGAATATCTAAATAATTATATTTTTTTTTATTCATTATTTAATTTTTTAAGACGTTCATTTTCTTCCTTAAGTTTTTCAATATCTGCTTCCATAGCTTTAATTTCTTCTTCTATTTCAGTTGATGATTTAGCAGGTTCTTCTACTTGTTTAGATTCTATTTCTTTAGTTTCTGGTGTTATATCAATTACATGATTATTATCCATTGATACACCTTGTTTTATAACATTTAAACTAATTTCATCTATTGAATCACCAGGAGTTTTATCTGTACAGATTGATACTTCTATATCATCACCTGGCTCATATTCTGGTGGTAATGGAATTTTCTTAGTTATTAATTCATCCCCTACTTCAATTTGTAATTCTATAATATTTGCATCTTGTGGTTGTTCATCTTGTTGCATGTTTTCATCCTCACTTTTATCATTGTTGTTATTATCTATATTTTTATCTACACTTGAATCTATATTTTTATCATTATTTTCTATATAATCTTGTGACATTGAAATATTTTCTGATATATTTGTTGGTTGTGTTGAGTTTGGTATTTGATTAATTAAGTCTTGATGATATATATCTGTTGATTTAACATCATCATCTTCATCATCATCTTCTTTCATTTCTTTTAGGAATTCTTCATCAAAGTCATCATCTATATCAAAGTCTTCCAAGTTTTTAATATCTACATCTTCACCTAGATCTTTTATTGTAAATGGTATTGGGTTTCCTGCCTGATCATATGATCCTATGGTATATGGTGTGTATGGTTGACATATAATCATGTGAAAGAATCCATTTTGACTAAAAAATTGTAAATCTGCATCTGATGGCATGTTACTTGGTCCTGGATGACTATGTACTGAACCTACTGCTGTTGTGGTCATTGGTTTCATAAATATTTGCATTACAGCACTGGTATTTGATGCTGCATATGGTAGAAATATAAGTCCTGTAATTTTAAGTATTTGTTTTTCACGTTTTCCTGAAAGTAGTGCTACATATTCATTAGGATCTGCATTTCTTGCAATTTTTACGATTTCATCGATAACTTTTTGATCTACTTGAACTTCCTCGATTTTTTTGTCATTTCCAAGTAATTTTGTTAGAAACTTGTTAAAGTTCATTGTGTTTTCACAACTCCTAGTATTATATTGTTTTTTTTTATTGGTTTGTCTTTATTTTTTAAGATTATTTATTTAATTAATCTATCTGAAGTTTAATAAGATATTTGTTATTTAGTCTTATAGCTTAATTTATATGGTGGTTTTTTTTATAGTTTTTCAACTTCCATATCAACATAGATCTTATTTTTTACTGAGATATTTTTTGTATTTGATTTTGGATTATATCCTTCTGTTTTTCGTGGTTTTTTATATATTGCTATTCCACGTTTTTGCCATGTTGGCATATGTGTTGGATTTATTCCATTTTTATAAAGTATTTCATGTAAGTCAACCTTATTAAGTTTATAAAGTTTTTGAGCTGTTTGTTTTGGTGTATATTTCTTATTTAAAGCAGTTTGAGCATATACATTTAAACAGTTACGCCATGCTTCATCTTGCCTCCATTTAAAATATTCACGAATATTATCATATGGTGTTATAATACGTGAATCAAATGAAACATTATTAAGCTTACGTAAATCAACCTTAAACTTCTTATGATTTAAATACAAATGTTTCATAAAAGATCCTGTAATATATGATGCAAATGTTGAATCTATCTTTTCAACTCGTCCATTAAATGGTATATGTTCTAGTAAAATATTAAATTCATCAGAAAATGTGTATATGTATTTAGGATTAAATTCTTGTATCACATCTTTTGCCACACTTATAAAAAGATCACGTAATCGTTCATCAAATGGCTTTTTAAGATGTAATTGTTTTGTATATTTTGAGAAATATCTACCATCAACACGAAGTATGATAGGCATTCCAGGTACTGTTTTAAGATTTGAAAATTGTTCATATTGTTTTAGCATATGCTAATTACGCCCCACTTTTAATAATTTTTTTTAAAATACTTTCGTCTTTTTGATTTCAACTACTGATTATACTAAAAAATAAGATTTTTATCAAATAAAAATGTTTTTATTAAAAAAATGAAAAAGGAGGTGTGATCATATAAATAAATTAGCTTTTTAAAAAAAAATGAAAAAATATAAATTCTATAAATATAGAAAAAAAAGTTGAGTTTATATTATTAAAAATTATATGGTTTATTTATGATGTATAACTAAATATCTTATATAATAA
>NZ_LWMS01000013.1 GCF_003149675.1 Methanosphaera cuniculi
CCAGTCCTAAGGGTAAGTTATCCACGTGTTACTGAGCCGTACGCCATGAATATAAATTCATTCAACTTGCATGGCTTAATCGAATCCCAATAGCAGTATCTTCCGCCAGGATCAAACGGATTTACACAATTATTTGTAAATCAGTCTTATCATAGCAGATATTTGTATTTACACACTGTTTTTATCTTCTCTTTAGAAGTATTGTTTGTAAACAAAATAAAGGATTATAAATAATTCATTATTATTTATTGGCAGTGAATATAATTAATTAATTATATACTCTTTACCACATCATGTATTGTTATACATTCGCTTAACGTACATCAAACTAAATCATTCATTTCTCATCAGTTGACAAGATTGAACTTTGTTTTAGTTCTCAAATAAAATTTATAGCTACAATTGGAAATGCAACTTTCATAACATCAGAACTTGTTGTTCTTTATGTTCAAGTTATCACCGTTTTGTGTTGTAGCACATATTATTACCAACGAACCAAACCTAACAATTTTATTAGAATTTATTGCACTATTTTAGTTATCATGATAATTTACGTATATTATATATGCAAATTAGGCATACCTCATAGGATTTGAAACTTTTTTAGGGATATTTTTTCCTATATAATATACATGTGGTTGAAAACATCTTAAAGTGAGTTATCGAACTAAGATGTTTTGTTGTTTTTTTGAACATTTTTTAATATTTTTTAGTTTTTATTATGATTTTTTATAATTTTATTTTTTCTAGTTTTTATGCATATTTTTTATAATTTTTTACATTTTATGTTTAAAAATTATGTATTAATTTTTTTATGTTTTTGTATTTTTTCGTAATACTTTTGATAGGTTTATATATTAGTTATACTTAAATTAAGTAGTAATAAGTTTAATATAAAATGTATTACTAAATTGTTATTTTAAGACAAAAAAGTAATACAATAGAAAAAAAATCATTTTTTTATCACATAAATTTGTGCTGGGAGGTTTATTTATTATGGATATTGAAATTATACAACCAAATAAAGATGACATTATAAAGTATGATGTTAAAAATTTTCTATTTAAGATGGTAAAATACTGCTATGATCTTGACTATGTTGCAGAATATCATTATGATATAGTGGATCTTGAAAAATATTACATAGACCCTGAAAATAGTAACATCTACTTAGCAATTGATACTAATAAACAACAAGTAATTGCATCATGTGCTATACGAAATTATGATCGAGATTATAAAGTTAAAAATAGAACATATAGCAAAGATGATACAGCAAGTATTCATCGTATGTTTGTACATCCTGATTATAGACATCAAAAAATAGGATCAAAACTAATTAAATGTCTTGAAGAATTCTGTATAGAAAAACAATACAATCAACTATACCTTCACACTTATGAAAGTAGTTATGGAGCATTATCTTTCTGGTTATATAATAACTTTAAAATAACATATCATACCCATGATGAAGATGGTACTATTCACATGGAAAAAATCTTAAATCATAACACATACAATGAAGATGGAAATATTAATCTTAAAGAAACAGTATCCACATAAAAAAAAATTTTCTACACCTCTTTTTTTTATAAATAATAAAAAATTTAGTATTATAACATAAAAACTATACCATAACATTTAAATATAATGTTAGTAATATATTATATTGTACTATTTTAAAACAATTAAAAACATTATTTAATTTGTTATATATATGCAGGGGTGCCCGAGCTGGCCAAAGGGGGTGGACTTAAGATCCTCTGGCGTAGGCCTACGTGGGTTCGAATCCCATCCCCTGCACTAACTATTAAAAAAAAAACTTTTTTAAATAAAATAAAATACTGTACAAAAAAAAACTATTTATCTAAAATAATGCCTTAGTGGCTCAGGGGTAGAGCGATGCCTTGGTAAGGCATAGGCCGGGGGTTCAATTCCCCCCTAAGGCTTAAATTTTTCAAAAGAAAAAAAAAATAATTAATTACTACTTTTTTATTATGCAGGGGTGTCCGAGCTGGCCAAAGGGGGTGGACTTAAGATCCTCTGGCGTAGGCCTACGTGGGTTCGAATCCCATCCCCTGCACTAACTATTAAATAACTACTTTTCAAAAAAAAATATTAATAATAAAAAATTTACTTCACTTATTTTATAATAAACATTTTATTAAATTAATTAAACTTATATATTAACCTATTTTTTTATAAACTTAGAAAAAGAAATATAGTAAGTACAAAAAAAAACTTTTATAATTTTAAAATATAAAAAAAAACTTGAAAGATAATTATGTCAAAAACGCAGATAACAGATATTCTTATACTAGGAATGATTTCAGGAATAGTAGCACTACTAACATCCATGCTTGGTGTAAGTGGTACAATCATCGGATCCGTACTATCATCTATTATCGCAGAAGTAATGAAACGATACCTGAAAGATCCAGTAACAGACAAAATATCTGAATATGAAAAACAACACCAAATCGAAGAACAACAACATACATTCCAACAACAAGAACAATACATTCCACATAAACAAACAATACAAAATAACTATCATCCAACAACCACAACACATAATGATTCAAAAATTTCAACAAAAATACTATTTATCTTCCCACTAATTGTAATACTAATAATTGAAGTAATACATTTCCTTGCAAAAGTTGGATTCATACCAATAGATATATTCTACACACTAGAATCAGTAACAAACTGGCAACTACTAAGAACCATAGGATATGCACTTGTTGTAATGGGATTCTACCCACTACTATCTAAAAATCTTGAATCAAAACATGGAATACTACTAATTATAGTTGGAATAATAGAATTAATCTTTGGATACGCAGATACAAGCGGTAATGCATCAATGATATACTCACTACTAAGCTCACTATCAGATTACATAAACATAGCAATTATACTAGCAATTCTATACACAGTACTAACAATACCATCAGAAGATACACAAAATAAAATACCAAACTATAACGCTAAAGCACATGTCCAAAAACAAACATACCAAGAATACAATCCTGGTAATAATATACAACAAGAATTTAAAAACAATAACTACAAATTCAAAAATAGCAAATACAAACAAAATCAACAACCAAGACGCAGACGACAAAATAGACCACAAAGAAAAGAAGATTCAATTGATTATTACATGGATGAAGATGATTACTTCTAAAAAAAAATTGGAATTGTATGAAAAAAAAGAAGATTTAAAGAGATCAAATATTAACCTCCCCTTTTTTTTTAATTTATTTTTTTTTTACTTATTTTCAAGATATGCATTAATAACTCCACGACCACTATTTCTAAATGCTCGTGCAACACCACCTTGTCCTAGTTTTATTCCACCAAAAATACGTGAAACCATAATCATATAACCATCAAGATTATATTCATGTAACAGTTCAAGTAAAACACGACCAGGAGATCCTACCTCACCATCATTACGTGATACATCAACACCATCTACAATTGCAGCATAACAGTGATGTGCAGCTTTTTTATACTTTTTATTATGAATTTTCTGAATATTTGTAACATCATCATCTAAATTATCTATCTTATATAAATGTGCATAAAATTTAGATTTACGATCAACCATTTTACCTGCAAGTAATTCTTCTACCATTAATAATACCTCCCCATATTTTTTTTTAAAATGTTAAAAAAAAAAGTTATTTCTTTTATTAATTAATTTATATTAGAAATTTTTTTTAAAGCATATTTTTCTTTCTCTTAGATAATATGTTTATCTTATCTTGCATATATAAAAAAGATTTATATAATTAAAAGTTATAGATAAAAAATTAAAGAATAAAAAACAATACGTTTGTATTAAAAAAGAGGAATTAGAAGAAAGATGCCTAAAAACATAAAAAATAATACACTTAAAGAAATACTAGATATCATCCTATATGAAGCACCATCAACACAGGATGAAATAGCTGAAAAACTAAATATAAGTAGAAGATATGTTACTAAACTTCTTAAACCCCTAATAGATGAAGATATTATAAAAAAAGCATATGTTGTTGATATTAAGAAGTTTAATGAAATGTCAGAAAACTATGAAACAGAAAACTCAGCACCAGAATATTCAGGAGAATTTTTCATAAAAGAAATGTTAAAAGATATGGGAGAACAAATACTAAAACAATTTGACTGGTCATTTGAAGCTCTTAAAAACAAGGATGTGACACTTGCACATAAAGCATTAAATGAGGATAAAACAACAAATCATATGTATAATAAAATTAGATCATCTACTGATACTGTAATATCACTTGATCCATACTTCGAATTTAACAACACTATAATGTTTAATGAAATAGCATATGATATGGAACGTATTGGTGATCATATCTGTCATATACCAAAGTTTGTAATTGAAGAAAATAAACAAGTACAAAAACCTGTTCTTGATGCACTTGAGGAAATGTATAATATATCACGTCATATGTTTAAAAAAGCTGTTCAAAGTTTTCTTAAACGTGATTTAAACATTAAAGAGAAGATGGACAGATATGAAGAAGATCTTACTAATTATCAGAAACTTGCAACTAAAAGAATTTCAAGTCAAATGACAAAAGATGATATTAATAAAAATAATTCAACATATTATCTGGTACTATTTCGTGTAGTTAAGTCTTTTGAACGTATTGGTGATATTTCAATTGAAATAACAGAGGCTTCAACACAGTTTTATCTTGAAAAGAAAAACTTAAATTAGGTATTTAATGTTTTTACATCTTTTTTTATTTTATTTACTTTTTTTACTATTTTTATAATTTTTTTAACAATTTTTAAGTGAATTATTTATGAGATTTTAATATTTTAGTATGTGTTGTTCACTTTTTAGTATTATGTTAGTTTTTTTTGTTCTCATTTTATGTATTTATCATTTCATGTTTTATTCACATCTTTTTGTTATTTTTTCACTTTTTGTGTATATGTTTTATTTTTTTATTTCCATATTTTGGTACTAAATCATCAATTTTTTCAC
Organism: Methanosphaera cuniculi; assembly: GCF_003149675.1. Classification (NCBI taxonomy): domain Archaea; kingdom Methanobacteriati; phylum Methanobacteriota; class Methanobacteria; order Methanobacteriales; family Methanobacteriaceae; genus Methanosphaera; species Methanosphaera cuniculi. The sequence goes on from NZ_LWMS01000013.1 coordinate 5,021, forward strand.
TTTTTATGAACTTTTATTCCATATTTATGTACCCTTTATATAGTATATCTAAATATAACATTAAAATAACCCTAACCCCCCTTACATATAACCTTCAAAAAAAATAATTTCATAAAAAAATATATCGGTAATGAAATTAATTCTAAGATGGAATATAAAAAAAAGAACCTACCATCACCCTTAACCCCCTTTTCTATCCATTTCATACACCCAAAAAAAAAGATATAGGATAAAATTAGAAAAATGAAACAAAAATATAAAATAACAATACTATCTCTCATCATAATTATAATAACACTATTTATGATATTTACCCCAGGAATAGCTAAACACAAAAATATAGCAGTTGTAGGATCCTCATCAGTACAACCTGTAGCTGAAAAACTATCTGAAGAATACACACAACAACATCCTTCATATAAAATAACAGTACAAGGTGGAGGATCTACCATGGGACTAAATAGTATAAAGAAAAACTCAGCACAAATTGGAACATACTCAACAACACTAGATGATAATCCCCAAATAAAACAAACAAAAATAGCAACAGATGCCATAGCAATAATAACAAACACAAAAAATAACCTAGATGACTTAACACAACAACAAATACAAGACATATTCACAGGAAAAATAACCAACTGGAAACAAGTTGGAGGAGAAGATGCACAAATACATGTTATAACACGAGAAGCAGGATCAGGAACACGAGATGCAATCGAAAAACTACTAATGAATAACACAAACTTTAAATCAGATGCAATAGTTCAAAGTTCAACAGGATCACTTATAAAAACTGTAGAATCAGACCCTAATGCTATAGGATATGCTTCATTATCAGACCTTAAAAAAGATAATAATGTAAAACAACTAAATGTAGATGAAATAACACCAACAGTTGAAAATGTTAAAAATAACAAATACCCAATAACAAGACCATTTTTATTCCTAACAAACTCAACACCATCAAATGAAACACAACAATTCATAGACTGGACATTATCAGAAGAAGGACAAAAAATAATAGCAGATGAAGGATTAATACCTGTAAACTAAAAAAGGTGACTCAAACATGAACAAACTACATGAAAACATAATAGAAAAATCTCTAAAAATAATATCAATACTTGTAATTTTAGCAGTACTTTTAATTATTTCATTCATAATAGTTGAATCAATTCCAGCAATACAAAAAATAGGATTTATTGAATTCATCTTCGGCAGTGTATGGGATCCTAAACATGATATTTATGGTGTACTTCCAATGATTACATCAACACTTATTATGATTACAATCTCATTAATAATTGCAATTCCATTATCTATTGGATGTGCAATTTTCACAACACAATATGCAAATAACTTCATGAGAAAAATTTTAAAGCCAACAATTCAAACACTAGCAGGAATTCCTTCTGTAATATATGGTTTTTTTGGACTTGTAATTATAGTTCCATTTATTCGTGAAAATATAGGAGGTTCAGGTTTTAGTCTTCTTTCAGCATCAATAATTCTTGCTATAATGATACTTCCAACAATAATTACAATATCAGAAGATTCACTAAAAGCTATACCTGAAGATTTCTATGAAATTTCCTATGCTCTTGGTGCAACAAAATTACAAACTATACGAAAAGCTATACTACCCTCAGCTCTTCCTGGTATAATAACTGCCATAATACTAGGTCTTGGTCGTGCAATTGGTGAGACTATGGCTGTTATAATGATTGCAGGAAATGTAGCTGAATATCCAACATCAGTACTTTCACCAGTCCGAAGTCTTACATCTAATATAGCACTTGAAATGGGTTATGCTATTGATCTTCATTATAATGCACTTTTTATGACAGGACTTATTCTCCTTGTTGTAATTATGATTCTTATTGCAATAGCCCAGTATGTTCAAAATAAAAATAAACTTGAAGGTATGTGAATTATTATGAATTTAAATATAAAATTTCAAGATAAACTTGCTAAGTATATATTTTGGAGTATTGGAATATTTACAATACTCATACTTGTCACTATAATAGGTTACATATTTATAAATGGTATTGGATATGTGACACTAGATTTTATTTTAACTTCTCCTAAAGATTTTGGAGCTAGTGGTGGAATTCTTCCAATGATTATATCAACAATATATGTAACATTTTTTGCAATACTTATATCAACACCACTTGGAATTGCTGTTGCTGTTTATCTTCATGAATACACCCAAAAAAGTCATTTAACTGAAACTATTAGGTATGCATTAAAACTTCTTGCATCATTACCTTCAATAATTTTCGGATTATTTGGACTTATATTTTTTGTTGAATTCATGAATCTCGGATGGTGTGTTCTTTCAGCTTCATTAACACTTGCATTAATGGCTCTTCCAACAATAATACAGACTACCGAAAATGCTCTTGATGCAATACCAGAATCATACAAAGAAGCCAGTCTTGCTCTTGGTGCAACAAAATTTGAAACAATTATTAAAGTTATTATACCAGCAGCTATACCTGCAATAACTACAGGAATTATACTTGCAATAACTCGTGCAATTGAAGAAACAGCAGCTGTAATGTATACTGTTGGATCATCAACAGCAATACCTTTATCAATATTTGATCCTGCAAGACCATTACCATTACATATTTACATGCTTGCAACAGAATCTGTATCATTAAATAATACTTATGCTACAGCAGTAGTTTTAATACTACTTATATTAATTATAACATTTACAACAAACTATCTTGTTGAACGTCAACAAAGAAAACTTAAAGGAGAATAGTTTAATGTCTGAAAATATGATAGATGTAAAAAACTTAAATACCTACTTTAACTCAACACAAATACTTAAAAATATAAATATAAACATCAAACCTAATACAGTTACAGCATTAATAGGACCTTCAGGATGTGGTAAATCAACATTTCTAAGAACTCTTAATAAAATGAATAATCTGACACACACATTTAAAATGACAGGTGAAATTACAATAGATAATGAACCATTTGAAAATATAGATGATGTAGCTTTACGAAAAAAAGTAGGAATGGTATTTCAAAAAGCTAATCCTTTTCCTAAATCAATTTATGAAAATATAGCTTATGGACTAAGAATTCATGGAATGAAAGATGAAGATAAAATAAATGACATAGTTATAAAAACATTAAAAGATGTGGCTTTATATGATGAAATAAAAGATGATATTCATCGTAGTGCTTATAAACTATCAGGAGGACAACAACAAAGACTCTGTATAGCACGAAGTATAGCTGTATCTCCAAAAATTATACTAATGGATGAACCATGTTCAGCACTAGATCCAATTTCTACACTAAAAATAGAAGACTTAATCTATGAACTTAAAAAAGATTACACAATTATCATAGTAACACACAACATGCAACAAGCTACTCGTGTATCTGATAATACAGCATTCTTTTTAAATGGTGAAATTATAGAAATTGGAGATACAAATGAGATATTTCTACATCCTAAAAAACAAGAAACTGAAAATTACATAACAGGAAAATTTGGATAAAAAAAAAGATTATATGAGAAGAATTTAAAAAAAAGGGTTGGCAAATAAAATGTATGAAATACGAATAAACTTCCAAAAACAACTTAAAAAACTTAAAAACGACTTAATTAAGTTAGATGATGAAATAATTAAAAACTTTAAAAAATCAATAAATCTATTTAAAACATATGATGATAACATCTTTAATGAAATAAAATCTGAAATAAAAAAAATTAAAAGTGATAATAAAAATATAGAAGAAGAATGTTTAGAACTTCTTGCAACACAACAACCACTAGCGTGTGATTTAATATTTATTGAAAACTGTATGAAAATATCATCTAATCTAAGTGATATAACACGTCTAACATTTAATATAACAAAAACTGCAAAACAACTTCAAAAAGATAAAATTTCAAAAAAACCTTTAGATACTATAATGAAAATGTCAGAAGATGTAGAAAACATGCTTAATAATTGTGTTAAAGTATTTTTAAATCAGGATAAAACTAAAGCATTAGAAATTAAACAAAATGATGATGTGGTTGATGAATATTTTGATAAGTTTATAATTAATATAAAAAATACAATAAAACAGAAGCCTGAAACTGTTAATACTCTTATATCATTTCTACTAGTAGGACGGTATCTTGAACGTATGGCTGATCGTGCAGAAACTATTGCTCTTATCACATTCCAAGTATAAAACGTTAAAAAAAAATAGGAAGAGATCTATTTTAATCAATTAGAAGACTCCGTAAAATTTTATTAAAAGAAAAAAAAATATTATAAAATCTAACTCTTCCTTTCTTTTATCTTTTTTTTTATTATTCTTTGTTTGGTTCTGAAATTATATCAGTTTTTTCAAGTTTAAATATTACAGGTCTTAGACCATCATTACAACATACTATTGCTACTCCTGGTTTTCGTATCCAATCATTGTAGTAAAATAGATTTTCATCTACTCCATGTGCTAATGCAAATACGTATTGGTAAATTGCTTTCCATGCTTCATCACAAAATCCTTCTGGTTTTGCATAGTCTGCATAAAATATCTCTCCTTCTTTTAGTAGTGGACAGGTTGAAAAGTTTTCAATTCCATATTCTTCTGCTAGATCTTCTTGTTTTGTTGTTTTTAAAACTGTTATTTTTACTTTTTTCATCATTTTATATTTTTCTCTCCTTCCTATTTTTTTTGGTGATTTCTAGTTTATTATATTTATACTTTTTTTTATTAGATATAATATTCATATTCATTTTTTGTAATATTTTTTGAATATACTGAAATTTTTCATAAAAAAATAAAAATAATTCACATAATTATTGTTAAGAATAATTAAAAATATCATCAATTAAATAAAGAGTAAAATATAAAACATGTAAAATTATAAAAGCTAAAAATAAAATAAAAAGGGGAGTTTATGTAAATTAAGAATTATTCATCTTTAAGTATTGCTGTTGCACGTCTTGCAGCCCAACATTGTACACAAATTGCAACAGGAAGACCAGCTGTATGAGTATCTGCAAGTTCAACATTTACACCAAGTGTAGTTGTCTTACCACCAAGTCCCATAGGTCCAATATCTGTATCATTTGCTATTGTTTTAAGTTCTTCTTCAAGTTTTGCTAATCTTGGATCACTATTTGACTCATTTATTGGTCTTAATAGTGCTTTTTTTGCAAGTTTCATTACCATATCAGATGATCCACCAATACCTACTCCAAGCACTGTTGGAGGACATGGTTTTCCACCAGCTTTCAGTACAGATTCTTCAAAGAATTTCTTAATTCCATCAATACCTTCACCTGGAAGTAGCATTTCAAGACGATTATTATTTTCTGACCCAAATCCTTTAGGAAAAACAGTTATTTCAAGTGTATCAGTATCTGTTAGTTCTACATTAATTTGTGGTATGTCTTTTCCCACATTGTTTCCTGTATTTTTACGTGTTAGTGGATCTACCACATTTGTTCTTAGTGGAACTTCTTTAGTTGCTTTTTTTACACCATCAATAATTCCTTGATGTAAGTTTTCAACTTTCACATTTCCAAGTTTAACAAATATGATAGGAAGACCAGTATCCTGACACATTGGAAGTGATTTTTCCTCAGCTATTTGTATATTTTTAAGAACAGTTTCAATATTAAGACGTGCAATTTCTGATTCTTCATTTTCATAAGCTGCTTTTAAGGCTTCCTTAATATCATCAGGTAAAACAATTGCAGCCTCACGATATAAATCACATACAGTATTACAAATTTCTTCTTGTGTTATCATAAAAAAAAGATTCCTCCCAGAAAAATTTCTCTTTTAATTATATAAAATAAATAATGTTAAAAATAAATAAAAAAATTGTCTTTTTTTTAAAAAAATTTTATATTTCTATTACATAACTATAATATACTATTTATATTTATAACTGATAACTAAAATAAATTTATATTTCATATTCATAATAAAAAAAAAAAGAAAGTGAGTAAATTAAAAAAATTCACCTAAATATCTCAAATATACTTATATTAAAGAAAAATCTAAACAAGCATCTTCTGAAGCAAATTACTTTTAAACTTTTTCATTAATTCTATTTGTTTTTGATTTAACCTAAGTTTCTCATCAAAGATTACTAATAAATTACCAATTTTTATTTGATCTTCCATTATTGGAAATACTACTAAACATTGTTTTAGATCTTTTATATTTATAATTGGCATAGTATTATATAATGTTCTTTTACATAGTTCTCTTTGAAATGAGTCTGTTTTTATATATTGATTTAAATAATCTGGATTAATTTTTTCATCTGCTCTTATTAATGAAATATTAACATAATAGGTATAATCTTCATTTTCTTTTAGAATGTTTGATTTTCCTACGGTTCCTACTCTTGTTAAAAATATATCATTTTTTTGAGTTTTCATTTTATACTTATCATATTCTTCTTTTTTAATAAATTTAGTAGTTTTTGAAAAATCATGAATGTCTTTAACACTTATAAATTTGATTCCATTTTTAACATAGTTAGGAGTTTTATGAATTCCATCACCAATTTCAGCTATTTCATCTAATTTTTTTACATCCCATTTATTTTGAAATATTTTACTTTCTACTTCTGAAATATTTTCAGGATATAATTGTTGTAATATTATCTTCTTTGATTTTTTGATAACATTATATTTTTGTTCCATTAAGGATATTTTAGTATCTATTTTTGATAATAGACTCACAATTCGTTTTTGTTCATCTAATGTTGGAAAATAAATTTTCATTTCTTTAATTACTGGTAATCTTAATGAATCAACAGTAGCTTTTAGTGAATGTTTTAATGCATGATGTAAAAAATTTTTTTGAAGATAATAATAAATAAATTTTCCTTCCACATTTTTAAAATCACTAATTTTATATACACGTTGATGATAATCAAATTTTCCATTAACATAATGTAATATTTTACCAATTTTTCCTTCACCTGGAATTAAGATAGCTTCACCATCATATGAATATGAATTTATATGTTCTATATTTTTTAGATCGAACATAAAAGGGATATTTACCATTAGGATCATTATCTTTTAAGTTTTTACTACCTGTAGTTATTGATGAGATATCACCTAATTTTTGAAGTTTCCATTCATCATTATATTCTTTAAAGCGTAGAAATGGTATATTTTTTAAATATTTAGGTTTTTCTTTAAGATTTATATTTTTTTTAGAAAAATTCTTAGAAAAAATGGTTTTCTAGCAAGTAACCATGTTTTTTTGGTTCATTTTGAAGTCTCTCTTAGTTTTTGAGAAAATTCAAGTAAATATTCTAAGATTATTATATGTCTTCTAAAAAAACTGGAAAATAAATTAAAATAAAAAAATTAAAATTTATAATGATAGTTATATTATTTTCTTATTAAACTATTTTTCGTGCTTTTTCTAATTATATTTTTAAAAAACACTTTCTTATTTCTCTTTAAAGTAATATATCTATCTTAATAAAAACCAAAATATCTTTTAGTAGGTTATTAAAAAAAAGAGATTAATTTTTTATTAAAATAAATTTTAAACAAATTAAAAGTAGAATTTATTAAATTAAATAACAAATTTTATTATAATTCAAAAAATAGGATTTATATAATCAAAATAATTAATTTAATAAGCAATTATATTAACTTAGAAGTATTAACTTTGTAATTGAATCTTTATAATATAAAAATTTAATCAAGGATAACAAACTTTATCTATCAAATAAAAGTTTATATAATAGATGTTTCCTTTTCATGTAAAAAAAAATATTTAAGTGGGGGTGGTGGTGATGGGTGTGAGGAATAAAAACATATTATAATTTAACAATTTTTAAAAGTTTCTTTTTAATGTTTTATTCTTCCTCTTCAAGAAGTCCTAGTTCGCGACTTTGTTCATCTACAAACATTTGGATTATTTCTATTTCTTCTTCTTTTAAGTGTTTGAATCTTTTTTGTACTTTAAGGTATTCTTCTACTGGTAATTTTTCTTTTGGTTTTACTGTAATGTTTAGTTTTCCATGATCTATTTCATATAGTATCCATGCATGTGTATCTACAGCTAATTTACCTAGTTTAACTGTTTTTTCGTTAGGATATCCCCATCCGGTTGCACATGGTTGTAGTACGTGTATGTATGCAGGTCCTTTGATTTCTGATGCTTTTTTAACTTTATTCATTAGATCTTGTGGATGTGAGATACATGCTGTTGCTACATATGGTATTCCATGTGCTGCCATGATCATTGCCATGTTTTTCTTTGGCTTATTTTCTCCGAAGCTTACTTTTCCTGCTGGAGTTGTGGTTGTTGATGCTCCAAATGGTGTTGAACTACTTCTTTGAATTCCTGTGTTCATGTATGCTTCGTTATCATAACATATGTATATTATGTTTTGTTGTCTTTCCATTGCACCTGAGAGTGATTGTAGTCCAATATCACTTGTTCCACCGTCTCCTCCAAATACTACAACATTTGTATCTTCTTTTCCTTGTGCTTTTAATGCTTCTTCTACTCCACTTGCTACTGCTGGTGCGTTTTCGAATGCTACGTGAATCCATGGTATTTCCCATGAGGTTTCAGGATATGGTGTTGTTATTACTTCTAAACATCCTGTTGCTGATACAGCTACGGTATTTTTACCTAATGCTTTTAATGCGAGTCTTACTGCTATTGTTGCTCCACATCCTGCACATGCTCTGTGTCCTGGTGCTAGGTATTCTGTTTTATCTATATCATCCATCATCATTTTTATATCCCTTCTCTTAGTCCTATCCATTCAATATCTTTTGTTGGATTTTCTGTTTTTGTTATGATTTCTTCTATATCTTCAGGTGTGATGTCACGTCCTCCAAGTCCTATGATATAGCCGTATGTTTCATTATCTACTGATGATTTTACATCTGCATATACTGCTCCTCCTGCTGAGAATGATACGTCTTTATCTAGTACTGCGAGTTTTGCATCTCCTACTGCATTTTGTAATGCTTCTTTTGGGAATGGTCTGTATGATCTTATTCTGATAAGTCCTACTTTGTTTCCTGCTTCACGTTGTTCATCAATTACATCTTTGATTGTTCCACAGATTGATCCCATTGCTATTAGTATGATGTCTGCATCTTCGGATTTATATTCTTCAATTAATCCGTATGTACGTCCGAACATTTCACCGTATTCTCGTCCTACTTCTTCAATTACTTCTTTGGATTTTTCCATTGCTACTTCTATAGCATATCTTAATTCAAGGTAGTAGTTTGTGTCTGCTAGTGTTCCTTGAGACATTGGATTTTCAGGATCTAATGAAAAGTGTGTGATTTCATATTTTGGTAGGAATGAATCTACTTCTTCTTGTGAGAGTATTTCTACAGGATCTACTGTGTGTGTTAATATAAATCCATCAATACATACCATTACAGGTAGTGATACTTCTGGGTTTTCTGCAATTTTGTATGCTTGTAGTACTGTATCGAATGCTTCTTGTCCTGTTTCTGCATATAGTTGGATCCATCCTGCATCACGTTCGGATATTGAGTCTTGTTGATCGTTCCATATGTTAATAGGAGATGAAAGTGCACGGTTAGCATCAGCCATTACGATAGGTACTCTCATTCCTGCTGCTGCAAATACAGGTTCGTGCATGTATGCAAGTCCTTGACTTGATGTTGCTGTAAATACACGTACTCCTGTTGCTGCTGCTCCTATTGCAGCACTCATTGCTGAGTGTTCTGATTCTACACGTATGTAGTTTGCATCTAATTCATCATTTGCTATGTAGTCTGCTAGTTTTTCTGATATTTTAGTTTGCGGTGTAATTGGATATACAGGTATTACGCTTGGTTTTGCTTTTTTTACTGCTTCTGATACTGCTTCTGCAGATGATATTACTTTTACTACCATTGTTTATTCCCTCACCATTTTTATTGCTTTTACTGGACATTCTTCTGCACATATTCCGCATCCTTTACAGAAATCATAGTCTGCTATAAAGTCTTCTCCTATACATCCGTCTGGGCAGAATAGGTAGCATATTCCACATGATATACATTTTTCACTATCTGGTTCTGGTCTGAATGTTCTCCAGCTTCCGGTTTTGTTTCGTCTTGTACTTCCCGGTTCTTTAACAGCTGCGCCTATTGATACCATTGTTATTATTCTCCCTTTATAATTTTATTCTTATTCTATACTTTGTTCGTATATAAATTCTGTAGCTTTTACGTTTTTATCTGCTACTTTTCCTTTAAATGTATCTTTTATTATTTTAAGTAGTGAATCAAGTGATACTACATTTGTTTTTGCAGCAAGGAATCCTAACATTGTTGTATTTACAATATCTCGTCCTAGTATGTCTAATGCTATTCCTGTTGCATCTACTGTGTATGTGGTTGTATCCATTAATGATTCTATTTCTTCACGTTTTGAATTTATTAGGATTGCTCCGTCATCTTGTAATCCTGATGTTAGATTTACCACATTTGCTAGTGTTTCATCTAGTACTACAACATATTCTGGATTGTAGATTTGGTATCTTCTTCTTATTGGTTCATCACTGATTCTTGTAAATGCAGTTACTGGTGCTCCTCTTCTTTCTACACCAAATGATGGAAATGCCTGAGTATATTTTCCTTCTTCAAATACTGCTTTTGCTAATATTTCAGCTGCAGTTACGGATCCCTGGCCTCCACGTCCATGAAATCTTATTTCTATCATTGAATTTATTCCTCCAACTCATCTCATTGTGAATCATTTTCTTATAATTTTTCCTACTTTTTGAAAAAAAGAGAATTTTTTTTTGTAGTTATTTTTATCCTGTTTATCAATTTTTTTTAGGATTTTAAAAACTTTTTTTTAAATATAATTTTCTTCTTTTTTCCTTTTAGTATTATAAAAAAACGTTTTCTTTTTTATGTTTTAATTTTTTATTATTTTTAGTTAAAAAAAAATCTTATTTTGAAATTTTCTATTTTATACATACTAAAAAAAATAATTAATAATGTTAAATCATTATGTTTTATATTACTTTTTATATTTTCCATTATATTTATAATTGTAGTATAAATTTAATTGACAAACATTAAAATTTAAAAAAAAATAAGAAAAAAAATAAAAAAATAAAATACACTATATAAATAAAACAAAAAAATTAACAGAAAAATACCATTAAAACCTATATAAAAATAAAAAATGTTTAATATAAATATGAAAAAATAGAAGATAATACTAAAAATATTCCTAAAAATAATAAAACCCCGATTTATTAAATAAATAAAAAACAAATATTAAATAACTAAAACAAATTTATAATAATTTAAACCTATAAACAAAAATTAGCATTATATTATTATATTAAAAAGAAATACTCTGGAGGATAGGAGTGATACATACATGAAAATACTAATAATAACAGGACAACTAGCAACTCCATTAATACACAAAAACCTAGAACACTACACAGAACATGAAATATACATAAAAACACTACCAATAAAAATAGCATCATTCATAACACCAAAAATGATCACATACTACCTAAAAGAAAAAAACATGATCACAAACATAAAAGATACAAAGACAATACCACTAGATCAAATAGATATAATCATAACACCAGGACTTATGCAACAAGATGCACAACTAATCACACAATCATTAAACATACCAGCATATAAAGGACCAACCAACGCAGCAGACCTAATACACACACTAAATATAGTAAATAAAATAACACTATCAACCACAAAACCTGCAAATATACTAATACGTGATGAACAATACAAAGAAGCACTAGAAATAATACACAATTCAAATAAAATAAATGAAAAAACCCAAAGTCTACTTAAAAAAGAATCCAACTTCCAAATTAAAAACATACCACTAGGACTTGATTTTCCAATGCGTGTTCTAGGTGAAATTGCAAATGCAGTAGAACTTACAGATGATCAACTACTAAAAAAAGCCCAATACTACATTGAAAGTGGAGCTGACATGATAGATATAGGAATGCATGCAGGAGAAAACAATCCAGATAAAGCATACCATATGATAAAACTAATTAAAGATAATTTTAGCATACCTGTAAGTATAGATACACTAAATCCACATGAAATAAAAAGAGCACTAACAGCAGAATGTGACCTAGTATTAAGTGTTGATCATGGAAACTATGAGGATGTAAAAAAAGATATTAAAGATCATAACATACCAGCTGTAATATTACCAACAAATTATAAACATAACAAAATACCAACCACACCAGATGATAAAATAAAACAACTAAACAAGCTTGATAAACTATGTAGTGGTATTACAACAATAGCAGATCCACTACTTGATCCAATAAATAGTCCATCAATAACTGAGTCAATCATAACATGCTATAAATACCGAGAAATAAATCCACTTAAACCACTATTTTTTGGAGTGGGAAATGTAACAGAACTACTAGATACAGATAGTAACGGGGCAAATGCAGTATTAAGTGGTATTGCAATGGAACTAGGTGTATGTATACTATTTACACCAGAAGCAAGTCTTAAATGTAAAGGAAGTATAAAAGAATTAAAAACAGCATCAAACATGATGTACATAACCAAACTTCATAATAGCATACCAAAAGATCTTGGAATAGACTTAATAAACTATAAAGATCACTACAAAAAAGAAGACATAGACATAAATACAAATAACATACCAGAAATTGAAGCTGTAGCTGATGGAAAATTTATACCAGATACAAAAGGAAGCTTTAAAATCATACTAAAAAATAAGAAAATAAATGCAATACTATACCAACAAAACACCAAAAAAGCTGTAATAACAAGTACAAGTGCACGTGCAATATATGAAGAAATACTAAGACGTAACCTTATAAGTCGAATGGAACATGCAGCATATCTTGGAATGGAACTTGAAAAAGCAGAGATAGCACTAAAACTTGATAAACAATACATACAAGACTTCCCAATATTTAAATAACATAGTTATATAATTACTAAAACACAAAAATAAACAACATATTATAATATAAATTTAATAATAGGAGACATAATACAATTGACAGAAAATGTTTGTACACAATGTGGAAATAAACATATAGTAATAAACCGTAAATATAACGGACAAAAACTTTGCAGTCACTGTTTTAAAGAATCAATAGAAAAACAAGTACTAAAAACAATAAAAAAACAAAAACTCATAACAAAAAATGATAAAGTACTCGTAGGACTCTCCGGAGGAAAAGACAGCGTAGCACTCCTAAAAATACTAAATATCCTAAAAGAAAAAAACATAATAGAACTTGAAGCTGTAACAATAGATGAAGGAATAGGCGGATACAGAGAAGAAGGCATAAGAATAGCAAAACAAACAGCAGAAAAGTTAGGTGTAAAACATCATATAGTATCATTTAAAGACAAATATAACTTCACAATAGATGACATAATGGAATATCAAAAAACAGTTGATAAACCACAACATGCATGTACCTACTGTGGAGTATTTAGAAGACAAATATTTAACCAAGTAGCACGAGAAATTAAAGCAACCAAACTTGCAACAGGACACAACTTAGATGATGAAACACAAAGTATCATGATGAACTACCTTGAAGGAAATATAAATAACATGGTACGAATAGGATACAAAACAGAATCAAGTGATGAACGTTTTACCCAGAAAATTAAGCCACTACGTAAAATACCTGAAAAAGAAATAGGATTATATGTTGTTGAGTCAGGATTTGAAGTACACTTTGATGGATGTCCATATGCACATGAATCATTCCGTATGGAAATAGGAGACTTTATACGAGATGCAACACTTAAACATCCAACAATCATGTATTCAACACTAAATGGATTTGAAAAAATAAGACCAGCAATAAAAGAACAATACCTAAAACAACAAACAGGAAAACCAAATGGAACATGCAAAAAATGTGGAGAACCAGCATCCCAGGACATATGTAAAGCATGTAAGTTTCTTGAAGAAATACAACAACAACTAGGAGTCTAGAAAATAATGCAAATAGAACTAAAAAATAAAAAAGAAACAAAAACATTAAAAATAGATGAAAATACAACCGTAGAAGATGTATTAAAACTTGAAGAAATTCCAATAGAAACAGTGGTTGTAAAAGTAAATGGACAAACTGTAACAGAAGATGAAATATTAAATGACTCTGATGTTATGGAAGTTATAAAAGTAATATATGGAGGATAAGAAATTCCTCTTTTTAGATAAAAAAAATTATTAACCACCAAACTATCTTTTTTTTCTTTATTTTATTATTTTTTTAAGATCCACTATGAACTCATCAATATGTTCTTTTTTTATATGTGGCATTATGACAAGTCTTATTGCATGAGGAATTTCTGATACTGATACACTCCAACCATATTTAAGAAGTTCTTCTTTTAATGAATTAACATCCATACTTTTTACATTAAATGAAAGCAAATTTAACTCATAATCACGCACACATACATCTTCAATTTTTTTAAGATTCTCATATGTATAACGAGTTATATTCATCACATTTTCAACAATTCTAGTATAACCATCCATCCCATAATGTTTAAGAAGTGTCCATATTGCAGCAGTTGAAGCACCACTACGTGTTCCAACAATTGTCGTTTGAAAATCATGTGTAAGATATGGAGTTTTAATTGATAAAAGATCCAAATCCTCCTTATTTCTAAATATTATTCCACCACACTGAATAGGTGCAAGTCCCATTTTATGAGGATCAATTGTAATTGATGTTACACCACGACATTTAAAATCAAAAAGAATCTCATGATTTTGTATATTATTTAGAAATGGTATTACAAATCCACCAAATGCTGCATCAACATGAAGAGGAATATTATGTTTATATGCAATTTCAGATATTACATTTATATCATCCACATATCCAAGTTCTGTAGTTCCTGCAATTGCTACTATCACCATAGTATTTTCATTTATTAATTCTTCAAGTTGTGTTGTGTCAATATGATAGTTATCTGTTAAATCTACATACACTGGTTTTAATGATAGCATTTTAATTATCTTATTAAATGAAAAATGAGCACTTCGTGGAAGGATAATTTCAGGTTTAAGCTTTGGGTTTTCTTCTTTGAATTTATATAATGCACTACACATAGCTGTGATATTAGCCTCTGTTCCCCCAGTTACTATGTGTCCATATGCTACTTTTAGATGTAAAAGCTCACCTATCATACTTATTACTTCAGATTCAAGTTGTGTTGTTCCTTTAAATAGTCCTGGATCTCCAAGGTTTGTTATGATAAATTTCTTATATGCTTCTAATCCAATAGGATCTGGTATTGTACACATAGAACCTAGAATACGTCCTGATTCATAGGTCATATCATTATCTTGTATTTTATCTAGGTAATTGAAAATATCTTCATCATCCATATGATTTAAATTCAAAAAATTTAACCTCCCAAAAAATAAGTTTTTTTTTCTTGTTATTACATATTTTTATAAGAAATCATTAAAATAAGTAGTATGTTTTTTTATTATAAGTAGTTGAATTTTTCACTCCAAATAAAATAAGTGGTTAAATTAGTGAGTCTAAAAATTTGTTTAGATTTTGACATTTTCATAACTAACTTTGAAAATTATCAGGATAGAAATTATAGAATTTTCATCAAAAAAAAAGATTAAATATTGGAGATTTTTAATCTAAAACATAAGATTACCAATCCCAATCATATGTATATTCAGGTTCAGAATAATAAGGTTTAGAACTTTTACCTGCAGTATTATCATTATTTCTATTATTAGTACTAGTATTATTAGGTGTTTTACTAGTTGTAGAAGTATCATTATCATTATCATCTGAATGATCTTGTTTGCTAGTAGTTGTTTTTGTCACTGTTTTTGTTGTTACTGTTGTGGTATTATTATCTGTTGATAATATGAATATAGTCCTTCTGATGATTTATTATATGATACATTATCTTTTTTTACTGGAGTTACATTTGCTGTGTTAATAACTTCCATAAATTGTTGTTCTTGTTGTTGAAATGTTTGAGTTTGATTTGTGTCATTAGTAGTGTTATCTGTTGTATTTGAACCTGTATTTGTAATATATACAGCTATTGATAAATTATAATTTGGATCTTCATATTTTTGACAATTTGGATTTGATACATTAGGAGTAATATTATCTGCTGGTACTTCACATTCAATACCAGACATTGTAAGATTATCATAAGTTATATTATTACTTAAATAAAAAGCAGAAACACATCCTATAATTGCAATTACAACAATAATAACCCCAATAACTAAGTTTCTTTCACGCATAAATAAAGTTACCTCTTATTTTGATTATTGTTAATTAATATATCTATCTGTAACTATGAAAATAAAAAAATATTTATTAAAAAAATAGATAATTTAAAAAAAAAGATTTATAAGGGGAGATGATGTTTTTGTGGAATCATTCATTTTTTTCTACTCTGAACTTCCACCTGATGAGGAACTACTACTTCCACTTGATGAACTTGATCCTCCTGATGAACTTCCAGATGATCCACTAGATGATGATCCTCCACTATGACTACTTCCACTACTATGTGATGATGAGCCTGATGATTGTTTTGCATTTGAACTACTAGAGCTTGATTTTGTTGTTGGTTTGCTATTTTTTGTGTTTGTTACTTGTGGTGTGTTTTGAGTGGTTGTTGATTGATTTATTATGGTTGTATTATTTGACTCTGTCATGTTTACGTTATTGTTTGAATCTACTTTTATTGATGGATCTATTTGTAGAGTTTGTAGTATGTGTATTAGTACTTTTTTATTGTTTGTTTTTATGATTATGTTTTGTCTAGTTTCATTATCATAGTGATAGTAGCTATATATTCCATTAGATGATTTGTTGAATGTTACATTATCTTCTGTTTGTGTTGTTATGTTGTGTTGACATTCAGTTTTTATTTTGATAAATTGTTGTTCTTGTAGTGTTAGATTTTCTGTTGATATTGTTGTTGTGTTATTGGTATTGTTAGTTTTTGGTGGTGCTGTGTAGTTTGATGTGTTTGTAAATACTAGTATTGTCAGATTACATTTTGGATCATTGTATGATTGATATTCTGGATTATCTACAAGTGGTGTCATGTTGTCATTTGGTACTTCACATGTCATACCATTTAATGTTAAATTTGTATAGCTGGTATGATCTGTTAGTACGTATGCTGTTGCTAATCCTATTAGTGCAATTGTAGCAATTATTATTAAAAGAAGAACATTTTTTGCTTTCATTTTATATTTCATACCCTTGTTATGTTATTTTTTTTAGAAAAAATTAGAAAAAAATATTTTCTTTTTTTTTGTATTATTTTTTTTCCTTATTTTTTGTATTATAATAATTAGTTTTGTTTTTAATAAATTATCAACTTTTAGGATAAAAAAAATAATTATTTAAAAGTTAGTTTTCTTAAAAAAAAGAAAGGTGTTTAGGGGTAGTGAAGAGTGTTTATTCTCTCCCTTTTTTATTAATAAGAGATGGTGTTTAGTTTCCTTTTAGTGCTTTTTTTGCAGCTTCAAGCATGATTTTTTTCTCTACTTTTGCTACGAGTTTTCTTATTGTTGGTACTGCATCTGTATTTGCTGAGATACTGTCTATTCCTGCTTCTACTAGTTTTTCAACTATTTCAGGTTTACTTCCTGCTTGTCCACAGATACTTGTTGTAACTCCTGCAGCTTTACATTTTTCAATTACACTCATTAGTAGTTTTAGTACTGCTGGGTGTGCTTCTGTGTAGTGTTTTGCTACAAGTTCGTTGTTACGATCTAATGCTAGTGTGTATTGTGTTAGGTCGTTTGTTCCAAAGCTTACAAAGTCAAGTCCTTCTGCTATGAAGTCTTCTATGATTATTGCTGATGCTGGTGTTTCTACCATCATTCCAAAGTCTATATCTTTGTGTGGTTCTAGTCCTACGGATCTTGCTATTTCTTTTGCTCTTCTTAGTTCTTCTGGTTTATGTAGTAGTGGTAGCATTACTCCGATGTTTGTGTATCCTTCATCTAGGAGTTTTTTAATTGCTTTGAATTCTGCTTTTAGTATGTCAGGTTGGTCGAGTTCTCGTCTGATTCCTCTCCATCCAAGCATTGGGTTTGCTTCATCAGGTTCGTTTTCTCCACCTTCAAGTGTTTTGAATTCATCTGTTGGTGCATCTAGTGTTCTGTACCATACTGTTTTTGGGTAGAATACATCTACTACTTTTAGTATGTTTTCAACTAGTACATTTACAAGTTCATCTTCTCGTCCTTCGTCTATGAATTTGTATGGTACGATTCCTGTTGCTAGCATCATGTGTTCGGTTCTTAGTAGTCCTACTCCATCAGCACCTGTAGCATATGCTTTTTGTGCTGCTTCTGCCATACTTACGTTTACTTTTACATCTGTTACTGTTATTAGTGGTGCGGATGCTGTTACATCTATTGTTGTTTCATCTTGTGCATCTTGGTTTGCTGTTTCGATTTCTCCTTCATATACTAGTCCTTTTTTACCATCGATTGTTACTTTGGTATTTTCTTCTAGTACTTCGGTTGCTTCTCCTGTTCCTGATACACATGGTATTCCAAGTTCTCGTGAGATGATTGCAGCGTGACATGTTACTCCACCTTCGTTTGTTATGATTCCATTTGCTCTTTTCATTGCTGGTACCATATCGGGTGTTGTCATGGTTGTTACTAGTATATCTCCATCTTGTATTTTATCAAGTTCATCTAGATCTTTGATTATTTTTACTGTTCCTGATACTATTCCAGGACTTGCTCCTAGACCACGTGTTATTATTACACGTTCTTCTTCATTTAATGATGGTTCATCTTCTACTTCTTTGATGTCATCTAGTGTTGTAATTGGACGTGCTTGAAGCATGTAAACATTACCATTTTCAATTCCCCATTCTGTATCCATTGGTGCATTGTAGTGTTTTTGGATAAGTCTTCCAAGTTTTGTTAGATTTGCAATATCACTTTTGCTTAATACACGTTTATCTATCATGTCTTCTGGTACTGGTACTTGTTCAGTTTTTCCAGTTTCAGGATCTTTTCTAAACATGGTTTTTTTAGAATTTATGATGTAACTTATTTCTTCATCATTTGCTTTATCATATCTGCATGTATCTGGTGTTACAGTTCCTGATACTACTCCTTCTCCAAGTCCCCATGCTCCTTCTATGAGCATTTCTTCAGCACCTGTTGATGGATCTACTGTGAACATTACACCTGCTTTTTCTGAATCTACCATTTGTTGTACTACTACTGCTATTAGTACTTCTGAATGATCAAAGTCATTTTCTGCTCTGTAGAATATTGCACGAGCTTCAAATAGTGATGCCCAACATTTACGTACATTTATGAGTACATCTTCGATTCCTGTGATGTTAAGATATGTTTCTTGTTGTCCTGCAAATGATGCATCAGGTAAATCTTCTGCTGTTGCTGATGATCTAATTGCAACAATTACATCTTCAATATCTACATCAATACATAATGCATTGTATGCTTCAATAATTACACGTTGTAATTCATCTGGTATTTCTGTGTTTATTATTAGATCTTTGATTTCTTCAGCTACTTGTTGTAGTTCTACTGTGTTGTTTATATCAAGATCTTCTAGCATGGAATTTATTTTATCTGCAATTCCTGTTTTTGTTATGAATTTACGGTAGGTTTCTGATGTTATTACAAAACCTGGTGGTACTGGTATTCCTGCATTTGTTAGTTCTCCAAGGTTTGCACCCTTTCCTCCAGCTACTGGAATATCGTCCTTACCTAAATCTCTAAAAAATTCAACATAGTTCATTCTATAACACTCTTCTTCATATTTTTTATATTATTATTTTTTAATATTTTTCTGTTATTTTTTGTATAATATTATATTTATACTTCATATACATTTAATTTTTATTATCATATTATTTTAAAAAAAATAGTTTTTCAAAAAAAAATCCATGTATAAAAAAAAAATAACTTTTATGTGTTTTTTATTTCCACTTATTTAAATTAGAGTTTAATATCTTTTTTTTACTATTAAATTATTTTAGTAAATTAAAATATAATATTCCATCTAAAAAAAAAATATTTTATTATATTTAAGAAAGATAGACTTAATTTAATAAATTTAAGAAAAAAAAATTAGATTCAAATAGTTTTAAAAAGAGGGGGTTTTTCAATAGTTTTTTATTTAGAAAAGGAGATGATTTAATTTTTTATTAAAAAAAAATGTTTAAAAAAAAGAATAAAATATTTTGATCCTTTCTTTTATATTTTTTTTATAAAATCCAATTCTAAAAAAAAGTAAGATAAATCTATTTTTTTATCTTAAAAAATAAATTTTCCTTAGAATTGAACGAGGTCTGCTCCTTTATCTACAACAATTCTGCAACTTACAGGTAATTTCATACCTGCACGGTTAAGTGCAACTTTTGCTTTTTCAAAGTCTTTAGCATTTACATATGCTGTGATAATTTTTTGGTTTGCACGTACTAAAGCTTCTGAACTTACAGCTTTACCAAATGCTCCTCTCATACCACTTTGTACCCTATCTGCACCTGCACCGGTAGCCATTGGGTTTTCACGTACTATGTGGTGTGGGTATGTTCTTATTTTTAATCTGTATCCCATTTTACCTGTGGTTCTTTGTAAGTATCTGTTTGCTGCAATCCTTGCTGCTTCTAAAGAATTGTGTGATAAGTGGGTGTGTTCTTTAACTTCTAATGTTACTTGTAATGGGAAGTCTTCTGATAAATTTCCCATATCATATTGTACAATTTTTGATGCTGGTATTTTTCTAATATAATCTTTTCTTGTGTATGGTCTTACCATTATTTTATCCTCCGTATATAAATAATAAAATCATTTTTTTTTATTATAAATTAAATGTGAAAAAAACCAATAAAATAATTCCATCTATAAATTATAATTCAAACTATGTATTAGCTTTTTTTATAATTTAAGTAGGTTTTTATGGGAAAAAAATCTTAATATTAATTTTTTTTATCCTTATATTAAAAAGTATGATTCCTATATCTGAAAATCATTATAAAGACTTATTTTTTAGATATTATATCTTAATCTTTTGATTTTCAATATATTCTCAAAAAAATTTTATTTATATAATAATTTCTTTATTTATAT
>NZ_LWMS01000014.1 GCF_003149675.1 Methanosphaera cuniculi
ATAATAGTTTTTCTCTTAATAAAATTATAAGATTTCTAAGATGAGTATTAATATAAATAATAAAAATTTTTTTTATAAATAAAAAACATAAATAAATAATATAATAACAAAAATATAAAGGTTAATATTTTACACTAATACTTTTTTTTATACAAAATATAAGGAATAAAAGAAGATTTTTTTTTTAATATAAAAGAAAAAAAATTATTCAAGAAAAAAATAAAATAAAAAAAAATGGGAAGAAAAGATATATATTTTTTTTCATACTTACCTTAGAAATTCTCTTTTTTTATTTTATTTATACTAAAGTTGGAATGAAAAACAATGACAGATTATGATATTATAGTAGTAGGTGCAGGACCTATAGGATCTACATATGCATATAAAATGGCAAAAAAAGGATATAATGTAGCCATGTATGACATGAAAAACCGGATAGGTCAACCACTACAATGTGCAGGACTTGTTTCAACAAATATTGATAAAACAAGAAATTTACCAGATGAGTTTATAGATAATAAACTAAAAGGTGCAAATCTAATATCACCAGATAAAACACAAATACAAGTATCAAAAGATGAAACATCAGCATATGTAATAGACCGAGTATTATATGATAAATATCTTGTAAATCGTGCAGAAGATGCTGGAGTTGATATGTATTATGCAACTCGTGTAGTTGATGTAGATATAAACAATACAATGATAAAAACAGAACATGATACATACTCATCTGATGTAATATGTGTAAGTTGTGGACCTAACTCATCAACATCAAAAAAGATGAATCCTAATATAATAGATGAATCATTTCTTGCAATGCAATACATAATAAAAACACAAAATACAAATACAAACTATCTGAATTTACACATAGATACAAATACACTACCTGGATTCATATGGAGAATACCTGTAAGTCCATTTGAATCTAGATTAGGACTATTTACAACAGGATCATACCAGCATGCAGCAAAAATACTTAATCAATACCTAGAAACAAAAGACACAATAGCTGAAAAAGTATATGGTCTTATACCAAAATTTAATCCTAAAAAGAAAATTGTAAAAAATAACACCTTCCTAATAGGTGATGCTGCAAGTCAAGTAAAACCCACAACAGGTGGAGGACTAATAGCAGGATTTAACATAACAGATATAGCAGTAGAAAACACTGACTTAATGCTTAAAAATCATGATAACAATTACCTAAAAAAGTATGAAACAGACTATCATACATTATATGACAATGAATTTAAAACTCAACAAAATGTACAAAAAATAATGAAAGATTTAACAGAAGATGACTTTAACTACATGTTTAAAATACTAAGACAATACAATGTAGATGAAATAATATCACAATATGGAGATATGGATAATCAAACCCAACTTATAAAACAACTTATAAAAAGTGGAATAATATTTAAATTAGTACCAAAAATAGGAATAAGGAGACTGAAAAATATATGGAAATCACAGTAATATTATCACAAGAAAATGAAACACTACCAAAAGCAGAATTAATAGCACGACTTGAAACACTAGAAATAAGCTATGAAATAACACAGGAATATCCTGGTGTATTATCATTTAAAACAGATGCAACTGATGATGAAATACTTAAACTAGGAGAACACCTAGGATATACTCATGAAATACTAAAATCAATCACAACAACACTACCTGAACAACTACAAGAATCAATTGAAACTATCAACTGGGAAGACCATATAAATGGAACATTCAAAGTACGTGTTAAAAGAATGGGAAATGGAGATGTAGATAAAGATAGTATAGAACGAAACATTGGAGGATACATAAAACAACAAACAAATGCAGATGTAAATCTTGATAACTCAGATACCACAGTAAAACTAGTATACACAGATCCAAAAACACAAACAAATGAATTTAAAGAAGAACGAGTAGTAGGATATAATAAAGTAATAATAACAACCCAGCTAATAGAACAAGATAAAAAACACTTCTTTGATAACAAACCACATAAAAGACCATACTTCCATCCTGGATCTATGAGTCCAAAACTAGCATTATGTATGGTAAACTTAGCTCATACAAAAGAAAATGACACAGTACTAGATCCTTTCTGTGGAACAGGTGGAATACTAATAGAAGCAGGAGATCTAAACACACGACTTATAGGATCAGACATTGAAAAATGCATGTATGAAGGATCAAAATTAAATCTGGCACATGAAGGATTTGATGATTTTGAAATACACTGGGAAGATGTACGAAAACTTAACTTAGATGAAAAAGTTGATGCTGTAGCAATGGATCCACCATATGGAATATCAACAACTCTTGGTGGTGATGATACAAAACAACTCTATACAGAAGCACTAAATTCAATAGCACAATACATAAAAGATGATGGATACATCTGTATGGCATCACCTCACTACATAGACTTATATGAAGTAGTTGATAATACACCACTAACTATAAAAGAACAACATGAAATAAGAATGCATAAAAGTTTAACCAGAATAATAACAGTACTAACTAAATAATAAAAACTATATTTTAAGAAAAAAATATAAAATAGAAAAAAAGGATGGGAGGCTAAATATGATGCATGAAAATATAAACATATTTGACACAACACTACGTGATGGAGAACAAACACCAGGTGTACTAATTACATCAAATGAAAAACTAAAAATTGCAAACAAACTTGATGAATTAGGTGTTGATGTAATTGAAGCAGGATCAGCAATAACATCTAAAGATGAACAAGAAAGTATCAAACTAATAACAGAAAACAATCTTAATGCAGAAATATGTAGCTTTGCAAGACCACTACAAATAGATATAGACACAGCAATAGAATGTAATGTAGATTCTGTAAACATAGTAATACCATCATCAGACTTACACATCGAATTTAAACTCAAAAAAACTAGATGTGAAGTTGAACAAATGGCAATTGATGCTGTAGAATATGCAAAAGATCATGGACTAATAGTTGAACTTTCATGTGAAGATGCAACACGTACAAGTGTTGATGATCTAAAATCATTATATACAAAAACTATAGATGCAGGTGCAGATCGTATATGTGCATGTGATACAGTAGGAATACTAACACCTGAAAAATCATATAACTTCTATCATGAACTATCAAAACTAGATATACCACTAAGTGTTCACTGTCATAACGACTTTGGACTTGCTGTAGCAAATACACTTGAAGCACTAAATGCTGGTGCAACACAAGCACACCTAACAATAAATGGACTAGGTGAACGAGCAGGAAACGCAGCACTAGAAGAAGTAGTAATGGCACTAGAAAGCTTATATAATGTACATACACACATTAAAACAGAACTATTTTATGAAACATCACAACTTGTAGAATCAATAAGTGGAGTAGTACTACAATCAAACAAATCAATAGTAGGAGCTAACGCATTTGCACATGAATCAGGAATACATGCGGATGGAGTATTAAAGAAATCTGAAACATACGAGCCAATAAAACCTGAAGTTGTAGGACACAGAAGACGATTTATTCTAGGAAAACATGTAGGAAAACATGTAATACATGAAAAAATAAAAGAAACAAACACAGATGTTACAGATGATGAACTAAACCAGATATTTATGAGAATAAAAGCACTATCTGATATGGGAAAAACAGTAACAGATGTAGACTTACAAGCAATAACAGATGACATACTAAACATAGACATAGATGAATCAATACACCTAGATGAATACACAACAGTATCAGGAAATAGAGTAACACCAACAGCATCAGTAAAACTAAAACTAAATGATGAAGATAAAATAGAAGCAGCAGTAGGAGTAGGGCCTGTAGATGCAGCAATAGCAGCAATCCAGAAAACACTACAAAACACAGTAGACATAACACTCGAAGAATACCATGTAGATGCAATAACCGGAGGAACTGATGCACTAATTGATGTACTCATAAAACTTAAATGTGATGATAAAATCATAACAGCAAGAAGCACACAACCTGACATTATAATGGCAAGTGTAGATGCATATCTTAAAGGTGCAAACAAAATACTAACAGATAAAAAAAGAAAATAAAGGAAAATGGGTAATATAATGGAAGATCTACAAAAACAAATCTTAGATGAAAAACAAATAACCATCCACACATACCAAGATAACATAGTAGATAACATACCAGAACTACTAGGTAAAATAAATGAAATAACACAACAAAATCCAGACTCAACAATACAACTACTAGATACACAATACATTTGTGGAAAAAAACATCTAAAACAAGCAATAGCAGAAGCAATAGTAGCATTTAAAAACAATACAAACTTTGCAAAAGACCTGGGACTTGAAATATGTGTACGTACATCAGCACAAAAACAAATAAAAGATGCAATAAAACTACTAGGAATTAAAACCAGTGGAAACATAACAGTCATCTACATAAACACCCGTGATGATCAAATAAAACAAGTTGAAGAAATACTAAATACAAAAAATGACACACTAATTGATGAGTATGATACAAACACAATAAAAAAAGCATATAAAATAGATTGTGAAGATGATACTGATATTTTAGATATGTTAAATGAAAAAATAGCAATGCTAGTTATAAAAAACTAGACAATACCATTTTAAACTTTCAAATAAAAAGTTACACTCTCTTTTTTTTCTTATTTTTTAATCTTTTTTATCTGATTTGATTTAAGAATATAAATTATTACTACTGCAATTAAAGCTCCAACACCATAACTAATAAAAAGATGATTATCTGTGAAAAATCCCATAACAAACAATATGAGAGCAATAATAACAGTAACAGCTAATGAGTTATTTGAAATATTAGACCATTCAATATCCATAAATTTTCACCTCTTTTTGACTACTTTTCTTATTTTTTTTCATTTTTCTGCTAATACTTTATTATAGATGAACACCCATAACTCTACAACCTACACCACATACAATTAACATAGTAAATAAGGTATATACCCAAAAACCATCATAAGTCTGTAAATTAACAGGAAAAATTTTATCTGTATAATCAATAAATATAACAGAAACTTCAATAACAAAAGTAACTAGAATAACTAGTAAAAACTTTGAATTTAAAGTAAGAATATATTGTACCACTCCAAAATAATAACAACTAATCATAAGAAACAATGTTAAAATACAATAATAAGATAAAGGATAACCTCCAGGTCTAAAATTAACAATTTTAACTTTTGTTTCTGAAACTTTAATGATTTCTGGTTCATGAAATACCTTTCTATGTACAATGAAAATCATTGGAATTATTGTCCATATAACAAGTAAAGTACATAATCTATATAATATACTTGGATATATTAAATTTGGAATTTCCATAATAAAAAAAATTACACACATATCTAAAAAAAAAGTTAAAAAGGAAATATTTTCCTCTTTTAATTGCAAAACTAGGCAAATCCTTCCCATCATAAAATGGCTTATCAGCCTTACTACTAAGATAAAGATAAAATGGTCTTAGTATAAAATATTCAAATAAAAATATTCCTACCAGAGTAAGAATTATAAATATTGGAATAATTCGAAATTCATTTATATATATAACTCATAATCATCACTAAAAATATAATTTTTTTTATAATCTAAATGCAATGTAAAATATATTCAGTGCTACAATTAATGTAAATATCCAAAATCCACTTTCTTTTTGCATATTAAATGGCATTATTTTATCAGTAAAATCAACAAAAATTATCATAACTTCAAAAATTAAACAAAAAACAATAACTAAGAAGTATTTGAAATTATTTAACATAATATATGCTAATACTCCAAAAACAAAACAGAACATCATATTAAATATTGTTAAAAGTATATAATAAGATGATGAATATCCACCATCTTTAAAATTAACTAATTTTGTATAGTTATCTGAAACTTGTATAATCTCAGGATCATGAAAAATATTTCCACGTCCTTTTATAATAAAACATGGAAGAAGCATTATTATAATTAATATTGTACCTAGTATGTAATTTTTTCCTGGAAATAAAAGTTCAGGAATTACAAATGATATAAAACAAAATACTAAAGTCAATAAAATATTATGAATATACATATATTTTCCATTCTTAAAAGCAAATAATGGTGCAATTTTTCCATCATAAAATGGTTTATCAGCCTTATTACTAACGTAGGTATAAAAAGGTTTTAAAATATATAAATCACAAATAAGCATAATAAGAAATCCAAGAAGTACAAAAAATGTAAGAATTTCAAACCAACTAAAGTTATTAAATAAATTATTTATCATATAAAACACCATTTATAATTTTTCATATCCACAAGTTTCAACGAATGCATTCCATCCACCTTGAAGTAAATAATCCTTAGTTTCTTCTTTAAGATAGTTATTAATGTTAGAATTAATTTACTATTTTTTTTCACTAAAAAGGGAGGTTATTGATTTTTTTTTTATTCTACATTTTCTTTAAGATAATATAAAAAAAAGCAGATGGTTATCATTGCAAGTCCAAGAGTACTACATTTTGGAAATTTTATAATAAAACCAGTAATTAGAAGTATAAATCCTATTATTGATCCAATTATAAGTTGATTGTTTTTAGTATTTTTAATGTTTATCATATTTTTTCAGTCTTCTTCTTTTTATATATTATATATTTTATAAAACATCATTATTAAAACTAATTTTAAAAAAGAAGTTTATTAATCTATATTTTCTTCTTCTTCTTGTTGTTGTTTTATTGTTTCTGTTATTATCATAGCTAGTTTTTCTATGTTTTCTTTTGTTAGTGAGTCTGGGTCTAGGTTTTTTATTTCTATATTTATTGTTGGTTTTTTTATTCGGTTGTTATTTGGTCCTGTTGTTATGATGTTTTTGTTTTGTGTTATTTTGAGTTGTTGGCGTATTTGGTATGCTAGTTTTTTGGTTTTGCTTTTTGATGGTGTTTTTATTATTGTATTTATTCCTTTATTATCTTCAGGGTGTATCAGGTAGTAGTCTGTGTTATCTTCTAGTTGTTTTTTTATGAGTTGTTTTAGGTAGTTGTTGGCTTTTCGTGTTTTATTTAGTGTATGTGGTGCATTTGGTATTTCTTGTTTTATTCCAGCACATGTTATGTTATCTGCTTTTAGTGTTTTTATTAGGTGTGTGTTTAGTTTTATTTTCTGTGTTATATTGTTTATGAATCCACCATTTTTTATGTTTACTATTTTTGGTGTTCCTGTTGATGTTATTTGTATATCTGCATATTCTGGATTTGTTAGTGTTTTATCTCCCATTACTCCTGATATGTCATTTATTAGTAGTATATCATGTTTTTTACATATCTGTGATATTTCAGGTAGTGATTGTTGTTTGTTGTAGGCTCCAAGTGCTGTTATGTAGAGTGTTTTTATATCAGTATTTTGTTTTATGAATTCATCTAGTGTTTTGGGATTTATTATTGCATTATCAGTTGGAATTTTTATAATCTTCTTATCTAGTATCTGGGCTGATTTTTCAACTCCATTCCATCCTCCCATATCAGGTACTGCTATTGTATCATCTACTGCTTCTAGTACTGTGAATATACAACTATTTGCACTATTAAGTATTGTTATATTACCTGGGTAGTGTTGTTGTATTGTTTTAATTGCTTCGCTGTAGTAGTCATTACTAGTTGTTAGTGCTTGTTGCATTGCTTTTTGTATTTCTGGGTTTATTTTTTTATATTTAAGTTCTAACATTTTCTTTTTTAATCCTCTCTTTTTTTTTGTTTTATATCTATTTTTTTTTAGAAGAACATATCTAGTGTTGTTTGTCTTTGTTTTAGTATGTCATCAAGTAGATCACTTGCTTTGATATAGTCATCTGTAGGTAGTTCGGTTTTTGTATTTATATAGTTTATGGCTTGTTTTAGTGTTTCAAATTCTTTTGGTTTTTTATTTAGTGCTTCGCGTGTGTTTTGTCGCATATTCCATACTCCTAGTGGTATGTATTCATCATTTGATTCTCTAAATACTATTACTCCTGCTTGTTTTTTATCTCGCATTAGTTGTTCTAGTACTGCCATTTTTATAGCATAGTATCCTCCACCAAGTCGTGAGTATTCTTTTTTGCCTTTGTTATTTTCATAGTCTGTGAATATTATTGGACGTCCTTTGTAGTTTGTGAATGCTTCCATTAGTTCAAATTGCCATGGTGTTGGTATTTCAACTACTATTATTTGAATTCCATAAGTTTTATGTTCATATACATGGTATGTGTCAATTGTTGGATTGTATCGTACATCCTTAAGCAAGTTGTTTGCTATTGTTGTATCTACTGCTGTTATTGACCATCTGGTTGGTACGAGTTTTCTGTTTTTCTTTTCTCCCATTGATCCTACTGAAAATGCTTTTTGTATCTGGGTAAATGGTATGTCTTTTTTATGTAGTATGTCTACTGCATCTTTTGCTTTAAGATCTGTATCATAGTATGTTTTTTCAAGTTGTCGATCCCATTTTATGTTTTCAATATCAAATTTCTTAAGTACTCCACTTGGTCCGTGTGGTGCTTCTTCGCGTCCTATCATTATTCCTGTTGGTTTTTTGTTGAATTCTGCTTCACTTTGTACTGATTTTTTTGCCATTGATACTTCTTGTAGTTTCATTATGTAGTTGTTTTCTACATCATCTACTGCTATTGTTTGTTTTCCACGTACTAGATTTAGTCGGTAGTTTATGATTTGATCTTGTGATGTTTGACTGTTCATCCATGTTTCTGGTTGATCCATTATTGCTGAGTTATGTTCTGATGTTAGTAGTGGTCCTGCAAATACTTTGGGGTAGTTGTAGCTTCCTATAAATACTGATGGTGGTGTTGTTCCTTCTATTTGTTTTGATGTTATTTTTGTGTTTTTCATGTTGTAGAACTGTTGGGTTAGTTGTTTTAGGTGTTCATATTTTTTTTCCATCATTGTCTTATTTACCCCTTTACGTAATTTTTTTTTATGTTTATTATTTTTTTATGTTTTTTTTATTAGATAATATGATTCCTTTTTTTTATCCAGTTTTATATATAAAAAATTTAATTAATGGATTGTTACTATATTATGTATTATGAATAATGATGACTTTTTTAAAAATAAGATTGGTATTATTGGTGCTGGAAATATAGGTCAAGCACTTGCATTAAAATTAAAAGAAAAGAAGGTTACATCAGATAACTTACTTGTTTCATATAATGGTTCTATTTTCACATTTAGTAATCTTTATGATAAGGATCTTGTAGATAATATTGCAGATAATAGTCGTATTGTAGATGAATGTGATATTATTATACTATCTGTTACTCCACAACAATTTAGTCAAATTGGACAATTTAATCTTAATGATGATACACTTGTAATTTCATTTATGGCAGGAATAACTATTGATGAGTTACAAAAACAAACTGGATCATCTAATATTATTAGAATTATTCCAACAGGACCTGATACAATATGTGATGAAACAGCAATAGCAGGAGCATATCCACAACAAGATATAACAGATTATATATTTGATCTTCTAGGATTTGATGTTTATAATGTTAAAAATGAAGATGAGTTAAAATACATGTCTGTTGCAGGATGTCTTCCAGCTGTATTTACAAAAGTAGATCTAGATACAAATTTAGATGATATTAAAAAGTTTGCAGTTGATTTTCCAGATTTTATTGAAATTGCAAAAAAGGCTGATAAACTAAAAGCAACTGAAAATAAGGATGAATTTATTAAATCATTCATGACTAAAGGTGGGATAACTGAGGCAATTATTAATTCACTTGATGATGGTGATAGTTTATATGATGCATTAGTTGCAGGATTAAAACGTAATGATGAATTAAGCTAGAAAAAGTGTTCATGTTTAATTTTTAGTAATAGTAATTAAGTTTTTTTTATAAATAAAATAAGAGAATTTTTTTTTGTAAAATTAGTATTTTTTATAATGTGTAAAAAAATAAGAAATGTTTTTATTTTAAAAAAAAGGAAAAGATTTTTGTGATCTTCTATCTCTACTATACTTTTTTTTTTATGTGCAAAAATTTTTTTAGGAAATAGCTTTTTTTTTCTAAAAAAAGTATGTATTACAAGAAAGAAAATATTATTTTTTTGATTGTTTTTATTAGATTCTTGGCTTTATCATATTTTTAACTCCGGATGCTTGAGTTTTTTTATGATTCATCTAATAAAATTGTGCATTTTTTTTATTTTCTTTTTTGTGTTTTTATAGTTTATTTTTTTCGTGTTTCTTTTTTATTTTAACTAGGAGTGATGAGTTAATTTTTTTTTCATAATAGGCTTTATTTTTTTTGGCTTTTTACATTTTATATATTTTTGTTAAAAAAATTTTTTTTTATATCTAATAATAGGTGATTTTTTTTAAATATGTTTTTTTATATTAACTATCCCTTTTTTTTGTATGTGCGGATTTTTTTTTAGGATAGTTAATTTTTTTTTATCTTTTTTTAACTTTTTTTGGGCTTTTTTTTATAGTCTTTATTTTTTTTAACTCATTTTTTGTAATAAGAATTTAGTTTTACCTAAATTTTCTTACAATTAATATATTATTATTTTGTAGTATATAAATATTTAGGTACACCTAAAAATATTTGTAGTAAATAAAATATTTTTTTATTAATACATAGGATATAATTTTATGGTTACCTAAATATTGACAATAATGATATTGTCATGTGGTTTTTTTAGGCTTGCCTAAATACTTCCACAAATAGTATTATATCATCCTTAGTATATAAAGGTTTAGGTATACCTAAATATTAAATTTTATAAATAATCAAATAAAATCCAAAAAAACCTAATCTCAACCAAGTAAATAATAAATTAACTGCTCAGCAGTACGACCAGAAGGACTACCATGATTAACAATCCATTTTTTAGCCTCATCTTTTAATTCATCATCAGATAATTTTATAGAATTAAATTTACGTGATAAACTAATAACAATATCAACATACTCATTAAAAGTAGGTTTATAATATCCAATACTAATACCAAAACGATCAACCAAAGATAACTTCTCACGAACAGTATCAGAATGATACATATCCTCACTTGCACTCATATCAGTTCGTTCATTCCAAGTTTCCTTAATAAGATGACGACGATTAGATGTAGCATAAATTAAAATATTATCAGGTAAAACTTCAAGACCACCCTCAATTAAAGCTTTAAGATACTTATATTCACTTTCTGATTCTTCAAAAGATAAATCATCCATATAAATAATGAAAAAATAATTACGATCCTTAATTTCAGATATTAACTCTGATAAATACTTAGTTTCATGTTTATAAACTTCAATAATACGAAGACCGCGATTATAATAACGATTTAAAATAGCTTTAATACTACTGGATTTACCAGTTCCAGCATCACCATATAATAAAACATTATTAGCTTTATATGAATTTATAAAAGCTTCTGTATTACGAATAAGTGCTTGTTTTTGTACCTCATATCCAACAAGATCATCAAGCATAATACTATCATTAAATGATGTAATAGGAATAATTAATTCATCATCACTATTTTCACCAGATAGTTTAAATGCTTTATTAAATGCAAATTTTCCAACTCCAAATTTTTGATAAAAACGACATAAATGTGAAAATAAAATTGTTTCATCTAAGTTAGTTGGAATACTTTCTATAAAATCATTTAATATAATACTTGCATGTTGATTTTTAGGTTCATATGATAGTGGTGTATAATTTGATATTATTGTAAATGAATTAATTAAAAGTTCATCTTCAAGTCTGCTAAAATCATAATCCATAAGTTCAATAAATATTTTTAAATCTTCAACTGCAAGTTTGCTTATTGAAAAATCTGATATATCTTGATTATTTCGTCGTTCAACCATTAGTGTAAATATATTTTCAGAAGATGTAAGTAAATATATCAGGTAATCATGCCATAAATTACCAGTAAATGAATAGTAATCTGCTATTTTAAGTATTTTATTTACTTGTTCATTTATTTTTAGTGTTGTGGTTTTCTTATCTATTTTAGCTGTGTGAAAATCATGTATTATATCTGATAGTTCATAGAGTATTGTGTCTTTATTATTAAAAATTACAAGTTTTGAAACTAGATCATACATAAAAAATTTACTCTCCTTTATAAAATGAATTCTATATTAAATATTTTTATTTAGATTTTAATATTTTATAAAAAAAATTAATAAAAAAAATAGTGTGGTGGTGATCTAAAATCTTTAAGTATTTTTTTTATTCAAATTCTATAGTACTTGGTGGTTTGTTACTAAGAGATAATGATACATGTGTTATTTCAGGTACATTTGCTGTGATTTGTTGTGATACTTTATGTAAAAATGGCCATGGTATATCAGGTACATTTGCTGTCATTGCATCAAATGATTGCACCATACGTATAACAACAAGATATCCGAAGTCTCTTTGATCTCCTTTTACTCCTGTTACTTTACTATCTGTTAGTACTACAAAGTATTGCCATAGATCTTTATCTAGACCTTCTGCTTCTACATTTTCATTAAGTATTGCATTTGCTTCACGACAGATTCTTAGTTTTTCTGCTGTTACATCTCCAAGTACACGTACAGCAAGTCCTGGTCCTGGGAATGGTTGTCTGTCAACTATTGCATCAGGTAAATTAAGACTTCTACCCACTTCACGTACTTCATCTTTATATAATTCACGTAGTGGTTCTATTATTTTAAGTTCTAGACCATCAGGAAGTGTTAAGTTATGGTGTGATTTTATATTTCCTTCACTTTCAATCCAATCTGGTGCAATTGTTCCTTGAAGTAAGAATGTTGCTCCTGACTTTTTAGCTTCACGTTCGAAAACTTCAATAAACTTATGACCAATAATCTCACGTTTTTTCTCAGGATCACGAATTCCACTAAGAGCTTCAATAAACTCATCTTGTGCATCAACAAGTTTAAAATTAAGTCTATCTTTAAATGTATCTTCAACTTGTTTTGCTTCATCTTTACGAAGAAGTCCATGATCTACAAATATTGCTTCTAGTTGATCACCAATAGCTTCTGATGCTAAAACTGATGCAACAGAACTATCTACTCCACCTGAGAGTGCTATTATTACTTTTTCATCTTTTACTTCATCTTTTATATTTTCAATTGATTCTTCTATAAATTTTGCTGTATCCATCATCATAACTTAATACAATCCCCCAAAAAAATTAATTTAACTCTAAAAAATTTCTACTCTTTTTTATATTCTTCACATATCCTATTGAAGTTTTCAAATAATTCTCCACCTTGTGGTGTATGTTGAACTTCAGGATGAAATTGAATACCATAAATAGGTTTATTCTGGTGTTTCATAGCTTCAATACTACACATACTAGAATCAGCTAGTATATCAAAATTATCAGGAAGTGTTACAACTTCATCTTTATGTGATGCCCATACTTTAATCTTTTGACCCATATCATCAAATAATCCTTCTGATTTAAGAATATTTATCTCAATTTGAGCATAACTTTCAAGTTCAGCAGATTTTGTTTTTCCACCAAAAACTTCAGCAATAATTTGATGACCAAGACAAATTCCAAGAATTGGAACATCAGCATCTTCTATAATTTGCTTACAGTTTCCAATATTTTCAATAGATGGACCTCCACCAAGAATAATTCCATCAGGTTTTAAATCCATAATCTCATTAAAACTAGTAGTATTTGCAATAAGACTATTTTCAATACCCAGATATGTTAAGGTTCTTGAAATTCTATGATTATACTGTCCAAAATTATTTATAATTACAATCATTCTATTTTTTCCCTTAAATGTAAATTTTATTAATATTAAAAAATTTCTAAATATAATATATATTTATGTAGTTACAATAATATAATTTTATAGTATCAAAAGGAAAAAAATCAAAAAAAATAAATAAGGAGTATAAAATTTATGATAGATATACCAGCAGAAAAAAATACACTCTATGAAATACTACTAACAACTACAAATAAAGATCAATCATATAATACAAAACCATTTGGAATAACAATAACAGATGAAGATAAAATACACATAACAATATTTCCAAACAGAACATTAAAAAATATACAAAGAAATCCAGAAATTCTAATTCAATTTACACAAGATGCACTAACATACACAAAATCAGCACTCTCAAAATTAGAATCTGATGATTATATAGATTCAGATATGAAAATACTTAAAAAAACAGATTATGTAATAAAAGCAAAAGTAGTGGATATAAAAGAAGAACAAATACATGATCAGTTTTCACGTACAATGAAAGCACAAATAATGTGTGAAATAGAAGATATTCAAAAATTACATGATAAAATACCTACACTAAGTAGACCAACAGCACAGATAATAGAACATCTAGTTAAATACTCACGAGTTAAATTTATGAATATAGATGAGAAAAAAGCATTCTTATCTGAAATTGATGAATCAGCATCTCTTATAAACAGACAAGGAAATGAAGATCATAAAGAAGCTTTAAAATTAATACATGATGCACTTGAAAGTAGAATCTAATTTATTAACCATCTTTACCTATTTTTTCTTTTAACTTATCAGCTGTTTTTTAATACAATGTTTAATTATAATTTATTAAAAAAAAAGTAGAAAAATAAGGGTGGTGATATGATTATTCTTATTGTTTTATAACATCAATAAATTCTTGTTTATTAACATCAAAAAGACCCTTGTTTGTCATCTTTAATGTTGGTACAACAGGAAGTGCGATAAATGAAAGTGTTGTAAATGGACTTCTAAGATTACATCCCATACTTTTTACAAATTCATTAAGTTCATTTGATTTTTCAGCAACACTTCCTGCACTATCAGGACTCATAAGACCTGCAATAGGAAGTGGAAGATCAACAGTCTCATTAGCAGAAACAGCTACAAGTCCTCCTTTATTTTTATGAATATTATTAACAGCCTCAGCCATGTAATGTCCATTTGTACCTACAACTATAACATTATGAGAATCATGACTTACACTTGAGGCAATTGCCCCATTTTTAATACCAAATCCACGAACAAAACCATTAGCAATGGTATTGCGTCCATATCGGTCAAGAACACTTATTTTTAAGACATCTTCAAATACTGATGGTATAACATTACCTTTTTCAACATTAAGCTTAGCTGTAGATGTTCCTGTGATAATTGAATCATCATTAACAGAAATTACATTTACAATTGCACTATTAGCTTTTGGATTTGGCATTTTAACGTCAAAATCATTAGCATTACGATGTTTAAGATTAATGGTATTTCGTACACTCTTAGGATTTGCACGATATAATAATTTTTGTTTTTTATATATTGTATTACCATTAATAATTACACGTTTAACATTGAAATCCTCAAGATTATCAACAAATACTAAATCAGCTTTACGACCTGGTACAATTGCTCCAGCATTAATACCATAATGTCTAGCAGGATTACATGTTACAAGTTTAATTGCATCAAATGGATCCATTCCAAGATCAACAGCTTTACGAAGAGATAAATCAAGATGTCCTTCAATAAGATCTTCAGCTTTAAGATCATCAGATACTAAAAAATCACCGCCACTATGAAGTAGTGCTTCAAGTGAATGATTTTCTGATCCTTCACGAATCATTATTTTCATACCTTGACGTTTCTTTTCCATTGCTTCTTTTAATGTGGTACATTCATGATCTGTACTTATTCCACATTTTACATATTCTTGTAAGTCAAAGCCTGAAAGTAGAGGTGCATGTCCATCAATAGGTTTTTCATGTTTTTTTGCAACTTTAATTTTATCCATCATCTTTTTATCATGAGCTATAACAGCAGGATAATCCATAACCTCACCAAGTGCTACAAAATCATCACGATCAAATAATGAGTCAATATCATGTGCATTAATTTTTCCACCTGCAGTTTCAAAGCTTGTTGTTGGAACACATGATGGTGCTGTGAAATAATAGTTTAATGGACTGTGTTTTGCATCTTCATACATATATTCAATACCTTCCATTCCCATTACATTTGCAATTTCATGAGGATCTGCAACAACAGATGTTGTCCCATGTTTAAGTGCTACTTCTGCAAATCGTGATGGAGTAAGTAGTGAACTTTCAATATGAATATGTGAATCAATAAATCCTGGTACAATTAAGTCTTTAAAGTACTTATTAACTTCCTTGATAGATTGGATAATTCCATGCTCAATTCTTATTTCTGCTGGATACACTTCATCTGTGTAAACATTGAGAATATTTCCTTTAATTATCATTTTTCCAATTATCTCCCAAATAGTATAATTTTTAGGTTTATATTTTTTATTTTATCAGTCAAAAAAAAGCTAAAATAAATATTTTTTTTTAACATTTGAAATAAAAATGAACACTGAAAAAAATGGTTACTGTATTTTTTCTTAGATAAATAAACTAAATATTCTATCTATTTTGAGTAAAATCGATTTATTTGAATAATTCTACAGAAAAAAGGATTTTTCTTTAAAAAAAATAAAATATTATTCCCAAAAATTAATTTATATTGATCCTTAGTTTTTTTCTGTAAAAAAAGTCATATATTACTGATTATATACTTGAAAAAGTCACTGATTCAAATATTAAATAAATATCTTCTTTTTTTAGCCTGTATCTAAAAATAAAATTATTTCCTCTTTTTTATTAATCTATAAAAAAAGAATATTTTCTTTGAAACAATCTTACTTTTAGTTATGTAATAATAAGATTTGTAATAAGCTATTATTAAAAGTATTATATAAAAAAAATGAGTGTAATTTAAAAAAAAATAGATTGATGAGAAAAATAATATGATTACATTATTAGTATTTCAGATATGTTAATTCCATATTCACGTTCTTTATAGGTGAAGTTATACTCTTCTTCCTCATCAAAGTAGGCATGCTCTACTCCATCTTTATTTAAGCCATATTCTAATGCTTCATAGAGTTGTTTTTGCATGTATGTTTTTGGATCTTCATCAAAATATATGTCTGTTTTATTATTTCCAACTACAACATTAAAATTTAAACATTCAACTTTTTCTATATCCCATATTTCACAATTTATATGCTGAATATATGAGTTAACCTCAATATTATGAATAAAGAATGTTATATTTAATCCACTAATATCTATCTTTTCAACTATTGGATCATCATAGTCTATATTTTGTGATATTTTTTTAATTTTATCTTCATACTTTTTATCAGATTCCACATAGTTTATTAGTGTATGATAGATCTGGTTTGTATCATCATCTAGTTTATCCCATGTTTTTATATGAGAAGTATTAAAGTATTCATCATTGATTGGATCTTTATATTCTGTTTGTGTTATCTCATTTGATTCATTTATTGTAGTTTTTATTTCTATTGTTTTATTATCATATGTTAGTGTCTGGTATATTATTTTATCTTCTAATGATGGAATTTCACGGTATGTCATGACATAATCTCTTCTACTTTTTTTTCTCATGCTAAGATAAGTATTTTTTTTTTGGAAGGGGAAATAAAAGTTTATAATTTCCTATTTTTTTTCTAGAATAATTTTCTTAGTTTAAATAGACTGCGTGGTGATGCTTTTATGAATGCTTTTATAAGATTTTTTAGTGAAAATGTGTCAAATTGGAATGTTGAGAGTATTTTAACATATTCATTTAAATCTTCATCAGATAAATCATAGAGGAAGTCTCGTATTTTAATATATTTTTTAAATGGTTTTTTTATGTTCTCATCAATATATTTAACATATTCTTGTAAGTTTTCTTTAGAATAATCATTTTCTTTCACAGCTTTTGCTGCTGTTTTTCCTGCTACCATTCCACTTTCTATTGCTGTATCTATTCCTCCACCTGTAACAGGATTCACACACCCTGCAGCATCACCTACGAGCATAAAGTTATCTGCTACTATTTCATCAAATACTCCACATAATGGATTTCCTCCAACATTAATTTCAACTTTTTGTGCATCTTTTGTAACATCACAGTTTGCTATGAAATCATCAAGGTATTCTTTTGCACTTTTAGTAGCTTTTGTTGGATTAATATCAATTCCTACATTTGCTGTATCATATCCTTTAGGGAATATCCATACATATCCTCCTGGTGCTACACTTCCAAAGTAGAATACTATTGCACGATTATTATCCATTTTAAGATTGGTCATTTCATACTGTGCACCAGATTCCATTTCACTTTGAGGTACTTTTGTATTAATTCCAGCCCAGTGACTTACATGTGCTTCAGGACCATCAGCACCTATAACAATTTTTGCTTTAATAAGTATCTTTTCTGAATCAAACTTTCTAAGTTCAACAATAAAACATCCATCATCATCACGAGACATTAAAATAGCCTCTGTTTTTATCATAGTTTGTGTACCTTCACGTATTGCATCAACTGCTAGAAGTTTGTCAAATACTTTACGTTCAAGTACAACACCTGTAATATTTTTATCAATATTATCATGTGTAAATTTAGCTTTAGTATTATCTGGTGATATTACTGTTGCACCTTCAATACGTCGTGCAATACAACGTGGATCAATTTCAACTCCTAATTTAGCAATATTTTCATCACTAATTCCTTCAGCACAACGTTTAGGAGTTCCTATTTCTGATTTTTTATCAACAAGTAAAGTTTTTGCTCCTTCTTTTGCTGCCCATTTTGCTGCAGTTGATCCTGCAGGTCCTGCTCCTATAACTAATACATCAACTTCTTTAATTTCACTCATATTATTAATTCCCTTATAAATTTACATTTATTTTGTTAAATATTATAGTATGTATTTATGTAAATTTTAGATTAAATATTTTAATATTATAAATTACAGATGACTAAATATAAAAGAAATATAAATAATTATAAGATAAAATTGTTTAATATAAACTAACATTATACTTTTTTTTACACTAAAAATAAAGAAAATTAAAAGTCACTTAGTATATAAAAAGAAAAAAAAATATTATGAAAGTAAAAATAAAAGATATTACAATTACATGTACAGCGATATATCGTAAAGTAAAATATATTCGCTTTGAACTTACATATGATCATTTAAATCTCATAATACCAGAGAAAACAACACAAAGTATTGAAGATATAATAAAAATAAAAGAAAACTATCTTTATAAGAAAATTAAACAATACCAACAGCTAGAATCAAATACAACGAATCTAGAACTTAACACATTATCTGATGTAAATCTTAGAAAACTTGTAGATAAATTTATTAAAATATATGAAAAAAAGCTTAATGTATCTGTTAATCGTCTTCAATATAGACAAACTAAGTATAAATGGGGAAGTTGTTCAATACGAGGAAATATTACACTTTCATATGATTTAAAGTATTTACCAGAAAAACTAATTAAGTATATTGTTTATCATGAACTTACGCATTTAATAGTACTTAAGCATAATACTGAATTTTTTAATATTATAAAAAAGGAGTTTCCAGACTATATTAGTCTTGATGAGGAGCTTAAGTTATATGAATTTAACATATTTAAAACCAAAAAAAGAGGAGAATATTAAAAAGAAATACTCATCCTTTTTTATCTTTTTTTTTATCGGTTTTCATAAACATCTGTTTTATCACGTGAATGTTTAAATGGAATATTTAATCCAAGATCTAATTTTTTATCAATATTTTTCTGATTTTTAGTTTTCTTTTGTTTTGAAAGTTTTTCAAGCATTTCAATTCCAAATTTTCCAGGATTAGTTTCTGTTACTTCAATTTCTCCTTCTTCTATTGCTCGGTCTACTAGTGTTTTACCTTTGTTTGTTCTTTTAAAGATTGTTGACCATCCTGGTTTTGCACCTACAGAACCACATGATGCATCAGAAAGTTCACCTAAATAGTCAAGACAGTAGTTACATCCTGTTTGTTCAAATCCATGTGTTTTTTTAAGTGGTATTGAACCTTCACCATCAGTATATGTGATGAAAAGTTTTCCTTTTGATATATCAAGTTTTGTTACTTTAGATAATGGTACTCCTACTGTATCTTCTACAAATGTTCTTATTGATTCATATGGGAAGTTTTCCATACAATATATACCAAGAACAAGTGCAATATTTTCAGACACATTTCTAAATCCCATTGGGTATGATTGTAGTTTTCGTATTCCCATTATTTGACAAGGTGTTCCTATAGTTCCTATTTTTTCAAGTCCATATTCACGAGTTGCTTCTTTTAGAAGTGATACATTAGGACACATGGTGTATTTTGTTCCAGCTCCTTTAAGTATTTCTTTTTTTGTTGTTGCAACTAGTGGTTCTGGTTTCCATGGATCATCACTTGGTGCTGCTACAATTGTTCCATCAATCATTCCATCTTCTAATGCAAAAGATAGAAGTGTTGTTACAATTCCTCCATCTTGTGATTTTTTAAGTACTTTTTTATCTACTG
Source organism: Methanosphaera cuniculi (assembly GCF_003149675.1). Taxonomy (NCBI): domain Archaea; kingdom Methanobacteriati; phylum Methanobacteriota; class Methanobacteria; order Methanobacteriales; family Methanobacteriaceae; genus Methanosphaera; species Methanosphaera cuniculi. Next base: position 20,459 of record NZ_LWMS01000014.1, read on the forward strand.
CACGTACAGTTATAATTTCTTCGTAAGATCCGAGTATTGGATCGTTTGTTATATTCAACTTTTATTCCTCCATTTAACTTATTGTTCTTTTTGCATGTCTTTTCTTATTTGATCAATAGGCCACCAGCTTCTTGTACATTGATAGTAGCATAATCCGCATTTTACACATCTATCACAGTTAAATAGTGGTCTTCCATCTTTCATTGTCATTGCACGTGTTGGACATGCTGCTGCACATGTTCCACATCCTATACATATTGATTGGTTTACTATTTTCTTTTGTAGGTCGCATCCACATGCTTCTTTGTTTTTTGCAAATTCCATGAATGGTTTTAGGTATTCCATATCATTTGTTGCAGCAGCAAGTATTACTTTTTTAATTGATTCTGGTGATGGTGGACATCCTGGTATTGCCATGTCAACATCAACTATATATTGAAGAGGTACAAATGATGAATGTTGTGGTTGTGCTTGTTGTCCTCCTTTTGCATATACTGTGAATCCTCCAGTTGATGCACATGACCCAAATGCAACTAGTAGATCTGCTTTTTCTCTTGCTTCTTTAAGTTCTTTTATTGAATGTTCATCTTCAAGACATACAGATCCTTCAATTAGTACTATATCCATTTCTGGCATATCCCATCTGTCTATTAATGTTGTTCCATATACGATATCTACAGCATGTAGTAGATCTACAAGATCATCATAGTTTTCTGTAAATGACATTAGATCTCCAGTACAACCTGATAGGTGTATGTATCCAACTTTTAGTTTTTGACCTTTTGCTTTTTGTTGTGTTGTTTCTGGTTCTGCTTTACTTTCTTTGTTTGTGAATATATTTTTTATTTTGCTAAGCAAGTTTCTCACCCTTTTTTTTTATTATCTTTATTATTTTTTTTCTTATCCATTTTCCAATTAAAATCTTTTTATTTTATAATCCAATGTTTTAGGGGAAGTTTTCTCTTTTATTTTTGAATCATTTCATCTAATGTTTTTTTGGTTAATTCTACTATTTCTGGAATTTTATTTTCTAAAGTTTCAGATAAGCCCATTTCCATTTCTAATGGTACATCTTCAGGTTGACATACTATAAGTTTTATGTTTATATTATCAGCTAGATCATGTAGTGGATATGTTACACTCATTCCATGTACATCCATATATCTATCTGATTCTTTTATCTCATCAACTTCTAGAACTTCTATATGTCCAGGTTTACTTTGTAGTTCTGCAATATCTATTATTATGATGTTTTTCCATTTATCCTCAGGTAGTGTGAAGATGTAGTGTGGAGCACTTGTTGCTCCATCTATAAGATGTGTATCTCCAGGAAATTCTATATTATGTTCTTTCATATAATTTATTACTTCAGGTCCTAGTCCATCGTCTTTATAGAGTATATTTCCGCATCCTACAATTAGATTTTCATGATTATATGACAAGTTATATTCTCCCCTTTTTTTTGCATGTCTTTTTAAAGATTATAATTGTATCATTTCATTTTTAAGTACTTCTTTGGTTTCATCATCACGTACTATCATGTGTGTTGCACAAGAAAGACATGGGTCATATCCTCGTATTACATCTGGTGCATAATCATGGTGGAATCCTTCTGTTGCAAGTCCCATGGTTGGTATGTTCCATGTTGTTGGTACAATTGCACGGTAATCTGAGATATATCCTTCTGGTGATACTTTTGCTGTATGTATATTTGTTCCACGTGGTCCTTCTATAAATCCTACTCCCATATGGTCTGTTCCTTTTATTTCGAATTTTGCCATTACAGATGCTGATGTATCTAGTTGATCTACTAGTTCTAGTATTCTATTAGCAGCAGTTATCATTTCTTCTGCACGTGCTAGGTTTTGTGCTTTTGTTCCTCGTTCTTTGAATTTTCTGAATTTTTCTGCTCTTGCTCTTGGTCCTGTTTCAACTACTTCTCCACGATATAGTGGTATTTGTGTACATGCTCGTTTTCCAATTTTTTCTGTGTCATACCAGGATTCTGGTAGTATTTCTTCAATATCTTGCATTGAGTATGCTGTGTTAGATCCATAGGTGTTTGATGATGCAAATACAGGTTGTTTATGTTCTCCTAGATGTTTTGGTAGTTCTTTTTCTTCAATGAAGGTTGCCATCATTTCTACATGTTCTTTAAGTAAATTCATCATTCCTTGGATTCTAGTTTTTACTTTGTTTTTTGCATTTTTGGTTATGTTATGTGCCATTCCACCAATTCTTATATCTGATGGGTGTATTCCTTCACCACCTACTATGTCTTCTACAAATTGGGAGTGTTTTCTTATTTCTGATACGTTTCGTATTACATCATCCCTTTGATCTTCTGGTACATAGTCAGGTGCTATTAGAAATTGGTGTATTGCATGTGAATTTATGATGTGTGCATTTAGACACATTTCACGTAGGTATTTTGCATTTTTTGGTATGTCTATTTTTAGAGAATCATCTATTGCTTCTACTGATGCAAGGGTATGTGTTACTGGACATACTCCACATATTCTTTGTACAAGTATTGGTGCTGTTTCTGGTCTTTTTCCAACTACCATTTTTTCTAGTCCACGTACTGGTGTGATACTAAAATAGCGTCCTGTAGTTACGATTCCTTCTTCATCAACTTCCATTGATAGTTCTGCATGTCCCTCTTGTCTGGTGGTAGGGGATATTACTATTGTTTCACTCACGTTAAATCACCTATTATTTGTTTTTTTTTTAAAATATTGTTTCTTTTATAGTGTTTTTTTTTTTATGTCGAGAAAATTTTTTTTTTTAATTTATTTATAAAGCAGTTATTTTTTTTTAAAGGTTTTTTTTATGTGTTAAATTTTTCAAAGTATGAAGTATATTTCCGACATTTATAGTATATTAAATATATTTGTTAATAGCTATTAATAAAACTACTCTAAAAATCATGATAAATTATTTAATAATCGTTACAAAATTAGATTTATTTTAAATAAAATTAAATAGAAGAAAATGAGAATAAAAAAAAGAGTATTTTAAAAAAGAAAAGATGAGTATTATATAATTATCTTATTTATCATCTTCATCTTTTCTAATTTTACGAATATCAAGTTCACAACGAGCAGTAACTAGAGAATATGAGTCAATATCCTGATATAATACACATCCTGCATTAATAAAAGATCCATTACCAATCTTAATACCAGGATTTACACTTGTATTAATACCTGTTTTTACACCATCTCCAAATATAGCTCCAAGTTTTCTAAGTCCTGAATCTATACGTTTTCCCTTAACTGTTACAGGTACATGCTGATCATCAAATCTTAAATTTGCAAGGTTTGTACCAGCACCAAGATTACAGTTAACACCAATTACAGAATCACCTACATATGAAAGATGATTAACATTAGTATTATCCATTATAATACTATTTTTTATTTCAACAGCATTTCCTACATCAACATTATTACAAAGACAAGTAAATGGTCTTAAATATGTATTAGGTCCAACATCACAATTATCACCAATAAATACAGGACCTTGAATATAACATCCTGATCTTATAATACTATTTTTACCAAGATGTAATGCTCCATGAATTGTTACATTTTCTTCAACTTCACCTTGTATGTCATCTTCCATTTTTTCAAGGAATTTCTGGTTAGACTTAAGAAGTTCCCATGGTCTTCCCACATCCATCCAAGGTTCTTGTGAAATTAATCCTAGAATTTCATATTCTTTATCTAATGTTATTTGAAGAGAATCAGTTATTTCATATTCATTTCTTTCTGATATTTCAGTTTCACGTATTGCATCAAATATTTCCTGACTAAAAAGATATATTCCAGCATTAGCAAGTTGACTAGGTGCATTTTCTGGTTCTGGTTTTTCAACTATTTCAACTATCTTATCATTTTGCATTGATACAATTCCATAATTTGATGGATCATCAACTTCAATAAGGGTAAGTACAGCTTTAACATCATTACTACGTCTTGTTGCATATTTTTCAATTAAGTTACGAATAAGATCATAGCTTACAATAATATCTCCATTTAATACAATGAAACTTTCATCAATATATTTCTCAGCTGTTGCTATTGCATGTGCTGTTCCAAGTTGTCCATCTTGAAGTGCATAGTTAATATTTACTCCAAATTCACTTCCATCACCAAAGTATTCTTCTATTACTTCATGTTTATATCCTACAACGAGTGTTATATCTTTAATTCCTGCATCTCGTAGTGATTCTATATTATATTGAATTAAAGGTTTTCCTCCTGTTATGAGCATAGTTTTTGGTCTTGTGGTGGTTAAAGGACGCATTCTTGTTCCTTCACCGGCTGTTAAAATGATAGCTTTCATCTAAATTTCATCCTTTATTTTTTTTTCTTATTATTATTATTATTTTTAATGAATAAATAAATATAATTA
>NZ_LWMS01000015.1 GCF_003149675.1 Methanosphaera cuniculi
GTTAAAAATTTTATTATATCTATATATTAATATAACTTAAAAATAAAATATTAAATTAGAGACTCTTTCATAGAATTAGTTGAAAAATAAATTACTAAATAAAAATGTATTAAAAGAAAGAATTTTTTTTTAATACTATAATTGGGAAAATATTTTATAATTATTATATAATTTAACAAAAAATTATGAGAAAAGAAAAAAAAAGATTATTAAAACTAAATAAAACAATAACTTAAAAGATTAAATGAAAAATTATTATAAAAAAAATATAGTAGGTATAAAAAAAAAATAATAGTTTTTTCATGAATATCTTAGTATATTGATATAATGATCTAAATTTTTATTTTATATGAGAAAATTATTTTCTTTTCTATCTTTATTTTAATTATTAATTTTAGAAATAAAAAATTAGAGGAAATTTTTATGATAAACATCGCAAAACCAATCATAACTGATGAAGAAATAGACGCAGTAGTAGAAGTATTAAAATCTGGAATGCTAGCACAAGGACAACAAGTAGAAAAATTCCAAGAAGAATTTTCAAACTACACAGAAGCAAAACACGGCATAGCAACAAGTTCAGGTACAACAGCACTACACACAGCATTACTAGCAGCAGGAATTGGACCTGGTGATGAGGTAATAACAACACCATTTACATTTGCAGCAACAGCAAACTCAATACTCTATACAGGAGCAACACCAGTATTTGCAGATATAGATCCTAAAACATTCAACCTAAATCCATCAGAAATAGAAGATAAAATAACAGATAAAACAAAAGCAATACTACCTGTACACCTCTATGGACAACCTGCAGATCTTGCACCAATGGTTGACATAGCAGAAATGAATGATCTTAAATTAATTGAAGATGCAGCACAAGCACACGGAGCAGAATACAGAGGACATAAAATTGGAAGTATTGGAGATCTTGGCTGTTTCAGTTTCTATCCAACTAAAAACATGACAACTGGTGAAGGTGGTATGGTTACAACCAATGATGATGAGTTAGCTGAAAAATCAGGTATGATACGTGCACATGGTGAAAGTAAAAGATATGAACATGATATACTCGGATACAACTACCGTATGACAGATATTGCAGCAAGTATCGGACGTATACAATTAAAACATGTAGATGAATTTAATGATCAAAGAATAGCAAATGCAGACTTCCTATCAGAACAACTAGCAGATGTTGAAGGAATAACAACACCATACACAGCACCAGATGTAAAACATGTATTCCACCAATACACAATACGTGTTGCAGATAAACGTGATGAATTTAAAGATTACCTTACAGAAAATGGAATCGGAACAGGAATACACTACCCTATTGTATTATACAAACAACCATATTACGTAAACCAAGGAATAAAAGGAGACTGTCCTGAAGCTGAACTTGCAGCAAGTCAAGTAATATCAATACCAGTACATCCATCATTAACACAAGAAGAACTTGATACAATAGTAGATGTAATTAAAAAAGGATCAGAAGAATTATTACAATAAAAAAAAAGATGTAATATTTCATTATTTACTTCCCCACCTAAAAACACATCCACACCCTCTTTTTTTCTTTTAAAAATAATTAAAAAATAAAACTAATAAAAAAAAATTTTTCTCTAAAAAAAAAGTAATGTGATGTTTTAAAGGTAAAAATTATGAAAATAGATAAAGATGAATTTAACAAATATGTAGAAGATAACGTCTTTAACACAATATCTGAATATAATCTTATTGAAGATGGTGATAATATAATGATAGGAGTATCAGGTGGAAAAGACAGTATACTAACACTTAACATGCTACATTCATATCAACAAAAATCAGATATTAACTTCACACTAAAAGCTGTATGTATAGATGAAGGAATAGCAGGATATAGAAATGATGGTATAAAATCAGCAAAAGAAAATACAAAAAAACTAGGCATACCACTAATTGTTCATTCATTTAAAGATACATGGGGATATGATCTTGATGAAATATCAGATCTATATAAAAGTACATGTATGCCATGTGGAGTATATAGACGTTATCTGCTTAATAAAATATCAGATGAACAAGGTGCTGATAAAATTGCAACAGGACATAACCTGGATGATGAAATACAATCATTTCTCATGACATTTGCACGTAATGATCAAAATAAGTTTTCAAAATTTGGACCTAAACTTAAACGAATACATCCAAAAATGACTCCAAGAATAAAACCATTATGGCAATTACCTGAAAAAGATGTAGGACTTTGGTGTGTGATAAATGATATTGAAATTCATGATATGGAATGTCCATATTCACAAACCTCTCTACGTGCTGATATTAAAATGTTTTTAAACATGTTAGAAGAAGAAAAAAAAGGAATAAAACAAAATATTTTCAATTCATTTAAAAAAACATTTACACAAAAACAATCTGAAGTTGAACTTTGTATGTGTGAAATATGCAATCAAGCTACAGCCCAAAGTCCATGTAATGCATGTCGTATGACTGATGAAATTAAAAAGATGCTTTCATAGTTCATTTGCTGTTTTAAAACATACACCCCCATATATTTCTTCTTGCATCTTTTGAACTTCAGCTGTTGCATCAGCTATTGTTTCTGCTTTTTTTAGTATTCGTCTTTTTTTAACATCAAATGTTTTTCCACATGGACATTTTTTTGTTTTTGTTGTATCTTTTGAATATAATACACGTCCACAATCACAACGATAAATAAGATATGACATATTTACACATTTCTCCTTTTATAAACTTTTTTTTTCATTAAAATTTTTTTATCTTACCTTTTTTTATATTCCAAATATTACCTGTAAGTATGGCCAGAATACATTGTTTATTATACATAGAACTCCTATTGTTGCACCTAAATTTGTACCTAAAACTACTAGTATTACACGAAATAGTTTATTATGCCATAGTTCTTTAAATGATTCACATTTAGGAAGTGCTGATAGATCATCAAATCCTACTTTTCGTTCTTTTCCCTCAACTAGTCCTGAAAACCATCCAGCAGCAAGTAGTGGATGTAGTGTTGTTATTGGTGCCATTATCATACCTACAAAAGCTGATTTTACTTTAGATCCACAAATAATAGATCCTAGAAATGCTCCTCCTCCTGCAAATATAAGGTAGTTCATAAGTCCTCCTTCAATATTAATTCCATTAATATATGCCATGATAAATATTAGTATAAATATTACAGGAATTAAGTAGAGTATAACTTGCATTATTGAGATTTTCTTTTCTTTGATGTAATTAAGCTCATCAATGGGGGGTATCGTCTCCGGCTGGGATAAGTATTTTCTTATTCCACTTTGATGTCCTGCACCTACTACAGCTACTACATTTTTATCTTCAAGACTTTTAAGATAATATGCCATGTATGCATCACGTTCATGTACAAGTGCATTATATCCACCTGGTGATGCTTCTTTGAAGTATTCCATTGCTTCTTCGACTAATTCATCTTGTTTGAGTTCTTCTATTTCTTCTTTAAATTCTTCTGTATCTTCTTGTTCCATGAAGAGTGATTTTAAAAGAGACCATCCAAATTTTAGTTTTTCACGTAGTGTCATTGCATTTATTGTTCTTTGAAGTGTTGTTTTAAGACTACGATCAATTAGTGCAACATCAGCATTTACTTCTTGTGCTATTTCTATTGCTTCAAGCATTTCAGATCCTGGTTTTACTCCTACTTCATCTCCCATTTTAGCTTGCATGTGACTTAGTAGTGCTGATACTATTGTAATTGTTATGTTGGATGATTGTAGAAATGTTTTAAGATCAAATTTTTCTTCATGTTTAATTCCATTTTTTTCATCCATTAATGATTGGTATCTTCCCATGTCAAGTTCTATTGCTACAATTTCAGGTCTTTTTTCATAGATCATCTCACGTACTGATTTTACTGATTCATCTGATATGTGTGCGGTTCCTATAATTTCAAGTGATGGTTCTGCTATTGGATATAGTTGTTCTTCATCATCTGCTATTTTTTCAGTTTCATCAATAATCATATCATCTGTTGTTTTGATTGTATCTGTTGATTGTATTATTTGATCATCATCTTTTTTTTGTGTTTGTAGTGTTATTTCATTGAGATTTTCAGGTTTTTTAAAGTGTATTATTGGTGGTTTCATAAATATTTTCTTTATGTTTTCATCATTTGTGTTTTCTTCTTCATTCATTGTTATCACATACATAAAGTATTAAGAGGGTATTGCCTTTTTTTGTGTTAAAATTTATTATTTTTTCATTGATTTTAAAAAAAATAAAATTTTTTTCTTTAATATACATAATTTATTTATTAAATAATATAATCATAAGTATTATAATTATTATAGAATATATAATATAGTAACTTATCAAATTTTAAAAAAAAATAAAAAAATATAATGTAGGATTATTTGATTATTATGAAAATCATAACAACACCAATGTGTAAAGACTTACTTGATATTGCAGGAATAAATGATTACAATGTAGTTATGCCAAATGAGATAAAGGATGCAGATGTTGTTATTACACTTTCAGAAACTAAGTGTGATATTGATAAGATTCCTGTTAAGCTTAACAGTTTTACACAATTATATAATAGTATTATGACATTAAAAAATGAATTTAACACACAAGTTGACGTAAAACGTGTTGATGAGATTTATGATTTAATACAATTAAATAATCAAAATAAAGCTAAACGATGTAATATTAAAGTTAAGGTTTATAGTAATTTTTTAAAAGATACAATTGCTGATATGGGATATCAGATAACTGATGAAGATTATGATTATATTGTAGTACCTGATTATATGAATGATGTTAAATTAACAGATAATACAATTGTAGTTTCATCACATAAGAATGTATCACCTAATATAATTAAACGTTTAAAATCAAGATATGAATTATTGGAGAATAAATTATGTATGCAACAATGACATATACCGGTGGAGTTCACAAACACTATGAAATGGAAGAGTTAATTGAAGATCTTGGTGGCTTTATTCTTCAGAAAAATAAAGCACAAGTGGATATAAGTATAACAATAGCAGTTCCAGAAGAAGATATTGATAAAATACAACAAAAAGCAAAAGAACTATTAGGAGATGTAGAAATTTCACCTCTTGCAAGTACAGAAATAGCAGTAATAGCACCAACACTTGCACATCAACACTTACCTCACGCATCATGTGATATTGCAGAATATCTAAGACGTTATGGAACAAAAACTAACATGATAGGACTAGCACGGGGAGCAGGAAAAGGAATATCACAGATAAGTAAACGTGAAAAAGACATTGCAGAAGAACATGACTTAGCTGTATTTACTCTTGGAAGTTTTTCAGATTGTATAAGAACAAAAAAATTCCTTTTTGAAGATCTTGATATTCCAGTAATTGTAACAGGTTCACCTACAGATCTTACAGCTGAGGAGCTTAGCTGTGAAGCATATGTTCCAGGATTTGGACGTATACCATATAGACTTAAACGTGGAGAAAATATACGAGCATTACGTAATCTTGCAGAAACAGCTGAAGATTTAATTAAAAAACAAAGAGAACTTCTTGAAGAAGATCCTCTTATAGTATCACCTGTAATTGTTAAAATTATGCTAGAACGTGAAATTCCAGAGATTGCAGAGATTGTAGCACCAATGCCTATTGTAAGTCAACTTGATGGTGTACGTGTAAAACTTCCATATGACGAATATCATGAAAAAATTGCAAATGTTGAAGTTGAAGGATATCGTCTTGGTGATGTTGCTGATATTAAACAATCAAAAGTATTTGATGGTAGTACATTAATTAAAATTTATCCTGAAAGTTCAATAATATAAATAGGATGATGTATTTTTTTATCATCCATATAAAACTTTTTTTTTGAGAAATATTTTATTTTAGTAAAATAGTTCGTGTTTATTGCTTGTTTTTTGATTTTTTTAATTTATAGACTCTTTTTAGTTTTATATTTTTTAGTAAAAATAATAGTTTAATATATAAGATACATATTCATATAATTTTATAATATAGAAAGAAATTTAATTATTAATTATGATAAATTATAAAAAGTAATTTTTCATCTTTAAATATAAATTCATTAAATTAGATTATTATATAAAGAATATAATATTGAAGATAAGACATGAAAAAAAAAATAAAAAATAATCATAATCTAAAAGATAAAATGAATTATAAAAGTTATTAAAAAATTATTATAAAATAATTTAAAATTAATTATAAAAAAAAATATTATCTAGGAGATAAAAGATATTATGGCACACGAACATGGTCATGGACATGGAGCTGAATTATCTGATGAAGATAAAAAAGCTATCATGGAACAAAACATAAACATAACACGTAATCTTAATAATATTAAATATAAAGTTGCAGTTATGAGTGGAAAAGGTGGAGTAGGAAAATCTACAGTAGCAGTAAATCTTGCTGAAGCATTTAATAAAATGGGCTTTAAAACAGCATTATTTGATGTAGATATTCACGGACCTAATGTACCAAAAATGCTTGGTATTGAAGATAAAAAACTTGATGTAAAAGGAAACAAACTTGTACCTGTAGAAACTGAAAATGGAATATCAGTAGCATCAATGGCATTTTTACTTGATAGTAATGCATCACCTGTAATTTGGAGAGGACCTCAAAAAACTGGTGCAATTAAACAATTAATCTCAGATGTTGCATGGGGAAATATAGATGTAATGATCTTTGATAACCCACCAGGTACAGGAGATGAACCACTAACAGTTCTTCAAACAATTCAAAATTTGGATGCTGCTGTAATGGTAACAACACCAAGTTCTGTATCAGAAGAAGATGTACTTAAATGTGTATCAATGACAAGAATGCTTAATATTGAAAATATAGGTCTTGTTGAAAATATGGCATACTTTGAATGTCCTGATTGTGGTAAAAAAGTAAATCTTTTCGGAGAAAATAAAGGAAAAGAATTTGCAGAAGCTATGGAAATTGACTTCTTAGGTGAACTTCCATTTAGAACAGCTGTATCTGAATCTGCTGATAAACTTGAAAAACCAATAGTAGAAGCAGACCCAGATAGTGATGCTGCAAAAGAATTCATGAAAATTGCTGAAGAAATTAAAAATAAATACATGGATGAATAAAAAATATAAAAGTTTAATCTTTACTATTTTTTATCTAAATTCACCTCCTTTTAAACTCTTTTCTATTATAATTTCATACAAGAATTAATACTGTTTTTATAGATAATATATTCATTATTTTTTAATCCAAACTTTTAATAACAAAAAGTTATATAAAGATAACATAATATATAATATATAGAAAACATATAATAAAAATACAAAATCAATAAAAATAAAATCATGTACTAAATAAAATCAACATTAAATTTACTTTTAATTTACAAAAAAAATGTTATTAATTAAAAAAAATGAAAAAATGTTATAAAAAAAGAAATATTAAATTAAGAATAAATTTAAAGAAACATTTCATTTTTACATGATAAGATGAAAAAAGAATGTATATAATAATAAACAATTGAAAAAAAAAATAATATAATAAAATTAATTATACTAACTTCTAAAAACCCTAAGAATAAAAAAAAAGATAATAATAAAACAATTACATGAGGTATAAGATAATATGAATCAAAATGAAAACATGAAAGGAACAACAACTATCGGATTTGTATGCACAGACGGAGTAGTACTAGCAACAGAAACAAGAGCAACCATGGGATCATTAATTGCAAACAAAGCTGTAAACAAGTTATACCAATTAGATGATAAAATAGGAGCAACAATAGCAGGAACAGTATCACACGCACAATCACTCATGGACTTACTAAAAGCTGAAATTTCACTCTACAAACTTAAAAATGATAAAGATATGAGCATGGAATCACTAGCTGTATTAACAAGTAACATCCTCAAATCAGGACCATACATGGTACAAACAATCATTGCAGGAGTAGATAAAACAGGACCAAAACTCTACTCACTAGATCCAAGTGGAAGCTACATTGAAGATACATGCACATCAACAGGATCAGGATCACCATTCGCATTTGGGGTACTTGAAGATAGATACAATGAAAATTTAACAGTTGATGAAGGAAGATTTGTAGCAATTCGTGCAATAACAGCAGCAATGGAACGTGATGTATACTCAGGTAATGGATACAGACTTGCAACCATTACAGAAGATGGAATGAAAGTATATACAAAAGAAGAAATTGAAGCTTTAAAAGAACAATTATAAAAAAAATACATCAACATTGAGGATATAAAAAATTATTTATTTTAATAAAAAAATCCTCAATTTCTTAACCTTCCTTTTTTTAATTAACCTCTTAATACTAAAATTTTAGCATTTTTGTATAAAAAAGTATATATAAGTTAAAATAAACTATAATATAATTATTTTTAAAATTATTACATTTATTTTTAATCAAAAAAAATATAAGAAAATTTCTTTTTGAAAAAATAGAACATATTCCTATTAATAAAATATGTTTAAAAACTAAATAAAAAAAGATAAAAAATCTTGTATTTATTATTTTACATAAATTTTATTTATAAAAAAAAATTAATCTTTAAAAAAGAATGTAATAGACAAATAAACTTTGTTAATTCATACAAAAACTCCCCTAAATAATACTAGAATTATAATTTATGGGAATAAAAAAAACAACAATTTTACTCTATTTATTTTTCATATGAATTAATAATACTAAAAAAAAATCCTAAGAAATCAAAAAAAAAAGAAAATAAAAATAATTACAAGTAATCAAAATCAATTAATTAACAATCATAATATAAGCATAGAAAAAAAAGTAAAACACGAAAAAAAATATAATACAAAAAAAAATCATAGTTTCTTTTTTTTACCAAACATTTAATTTACAATTAAAATATTCAATAACATCTAATAATAAAAAAAAAAGACTATTGAAAACCAAAAAAAAGACAATAAGTGGAAACAATAAGAAAAATTAAAAAAAATATTTATCCAAAAAATAAATAAACAATAATTTTTTACTTTTTTTATAAATTATATAAAATTATTTTTTTTAAAATCAATACCAAAAAAGAAGAAAAAAAAACTTAAAAAACACATTTTTATTTAAAAAAAAAAGAATTCACAAAAAAAAGTAGTTACTAAAAAAAGAGAAGCATTTTAGCATCAAAATAAAGAGACATTTTGGAGTGTGATATATAATGAGTAATATGATAAAAGAAATCACAGAAAAAATCACCGAACGATTACCTGAAAAAGTAAAACTTGCAAAAGTTGAATTTGAAGGACCTGAAGTTGTAATATACACAAAAAATCCTGAAATAATAAAAGACAATGGAAACATAATACGAGAGCTAGCAAAAGATACAAGAAAAAGAATAATTATAAGATCAGATAAATCAGTTCTAACACCACCAACAGAAACAATAGAAAAAATCGAGGAAATCGTACCATCAGATGCAGAAATAACTGACATATCATTTGATGATGTAACATGTGAAGTAATAATAGAATCTAAAAAACCAGGTCTTGTAATAGGAAAATATGGTACAACATCACGTGAAATTGTAAAACAAACCGGATGGGCACCAAAAATATTAAGAACACCACCAATAAATTCTGAAACAATTAGAAAAATAAGATTATCTCTAAGAAAAAATAGTAAAGAAAGAAAAAAATTCCTCCAAAAACTAGGAAAAAGAATTCATAGAGAAGCACTCTTTGATAATGACTGGGTAAGACTAACATCTCTTGGTGGATTTAGAGAAGTTGGAAGATCATGTCTATTTTTACAAACACCAAATAGTAAAGTTCTACTTGATTGTGGAGTAAACGTTGCAGGTGTAGATGATAAAACAGCATTCCCATTCCTTAATGTACCAGAATTTAACCTAAATGACCTTGATGCTGTAATATTAACACACGCACACCTTGATCATTCAGGATTCATACCATACTTATACCATTATGGATATGAAGGACCTGTATATTGTACAACACCAACACGTGATGTAACAACACTACTACAACAAGACCACCTTGATATTTCACATCGTGAAGATAAACCACTACCATTTAACATAAAAGATGTAAAAGAAGCATTAAATAAAACAATTACTCTTGATTATGGAGAAGTAACAGACATATCACCTGATATAAGATTAACACTTCATAATGCAGGACACATTGTAGGATCTGCAATGGCACACCTTCACATTGGAGATGGAAAACATAACTTTGTATATACAGGAGACTTTAAAAATGAAAAAAGTCGACTTCTTGAACCATCAGTTTCAAGATTCCCAAGAATTGAATCAATGGTAATGGAAAGTACTTATGGTGGACATGAAGATGTAACACCAACACGTAACACAGCAGAAAAAGAATTAATTAAATCAATATACAGTACACTAAATGGTGGAGGAAAAGTACTAATTCCTGTATTTGCAGTAGGACGTGCACAGGAAATAATGATAGTACTTGAAGAATACATAAATCATGGAATACTAAAAGATGTACCAGTATACATAGATGGAATGATATGGGAAGCAACAGCAATACACACAGCACATCCAGAATTCTTAAGTAAAGACTTACGTGATCAAATATTCCATATTGGTAAAAACCCATTCACATCAGAAGTATTTAAAAAAGTAACAAACAACGAACAAAGACAAAGACTCATAGATAGTAAAGAACCATGTATAATACTATCAACATCAGGTATGCTAACAGGTGGAAACTCAGTTGAATACTTCAAAAACCTATGTGAAGATTCAAACAATTCAATCATATTTGTAGGATACCAATCAGAAGGATCTCTAGGACGTCGTATCCAGAAAGGATTTGATGAAATACCACTAGAAACCAACGGTGTTACAGAATTATACAATGTTAACTTAAAAGTAGTAACAGTAGATGGATTTGGAGGACATAGTGATCGTAAACAACTCATGGAATATGTACGAAAACTATCACCTAAACCTGATAAAATACTCGTATGTCACGGAGATGCATATAAAGCATTAGACCTTGCAAGTAGTATCTACAGATCATATAAAATTGAGACAAAAACCCCAATGAATCTTGAAACAACAAGACTACAATAAATAAAAAAAAATAAATAATATTTAACAACTAAAAAAAAGATAGTATATATTAGATAATATAATATTTTTCTTATCTTATCATACAAAAAAAAGAGTAATTTCAATACTCTTTTATCAACATATCCCCCTTTTTTTAATAAAATCTAAAAAGATAAGAGAAATATTAAAAAAAAAAGTAAATAAAACAAATTAACTATATTTTGGTGAATTATAATGGTTACATATTCCGAAGCAGGTGTTGACATCAGTTTAGAAGAACAAACTGTACGTGCCTTAACCGAAGAATTAGCAGAAACAAATGATTATAGAAATATTATAAAAAATGCTGGACACTTTGCAGCACTAGTAGATTTTGGTAGCAAAGCAATAGCAATGAGTACAGATGGTGTTGGAAGTAAAATACTAATCGCAAATCTTATGAACAAATTTGATACAGTGGGAATCGATTGTATTGCAATGGTTGTAAATGACATCCTATGTGTAGGAGCAGAACCAATAGCAATGGTAGACTACCTAGCTGTAGAACAACCAGATCCTGAAGTTGCAAAACAAATAGGAAAAGGACTTAAAGAAGGATGTAAACAATCAAAAATAGCAATGATTGGAGGAGAAACAGCATCACTACCAAAAATCATAAAAGACTTCGACCTTGCAGGAACAGGAATAGGAATGGTAGATAAAGATGACATCATAACAGGATCAGAAATTAAAGATGGAGATGTTATCATAGGAATAGCAAGTAGTGGAGTACACAGTAATGGACTAAGTCTTGCACGTAAAGCACTACTTGAAATTGCAGATTTAAAAGTAGATGACCCACTACCTGAAGATCCAAGTATTACAGTAGGTGAAGCACTACTTGAACCTACAATAATATATGTAGAACCAATCATGGATTTATTAAGCCATAAAGATATACAAGTACATGGACTAGGACACATAACAGGTGGAGGATTTAGTAACCTTAAACGATTAAACAAAAACATGACCTATGTTATTGATGATCTAATAAAATTACCTGCAGTATTTAAAGAAATACAAAAAACTGGTATAGATAATGCTGAAATGTATCATGTATTTAATATGGGTGTAGGATTTGCAGTAATACTGGATAAAGAATATGCAGATAAAGCACTTGAAATACTAAATAAGTATCATGAAGCAAAAATAATTGGACACATAAAAGAAGATCCAGAAAATCGTGTTATCCTAACAACACATGATAATCAACAAATAGAATTATAAGAGGTGTTTGAACTTGAAATTAAGTATTGATAATGAAACAAAGTTAATTGAAGAAATCCTACAAGCATATGGTGTAGAAAAACGAGAAGCAACAATTGTAGCTGAAGTAATAACAGATGGTGATCTTAAAGGATTTTCAACTCATGGACTTGGAAGATTCCCACAGTACATAAAAAGTATAGAAGCAGGAACAATAAAAACTGATGGTGACTATGAAATAGAAAAAGAATCTCCATCAACTGCACTAATAAATGGAAATCACAAATTTGGACACTACGTAACTGTAAAAGCAATGGATCTTGCTATTAAAAAAGCAAGTGAAACAGGAGTAGGTGTTGTAGGAATACATAATAGTAATCATTATGGAATAGCAGGATTCTATGCTGATCTTGCATCAATCCAAGATATGATTGGAATTGTAATATCAAACACAGAACCAGCAATAGCACCATTTGGTGGTAATAAAGCACTTCTTGGAACTAACCCAATAACAATAAGCATACCATCAGATGATATAAACAACTACATCTGTCTTGACATGGCAACAAGTATCACAGCACGTGGAAAACTACTTGAAGCAAAACGTAAAGGTGAAGAATTACCAGAAGGTATGGCACTAGATAAAGATGGAAAACCAACAACAGACCCAGAAGCAGGACTAGAAGGATCAATCTTACCATTTGGTGGATTTAAAGGATATGGACTTGCATTCATGTTTGAAATATTAGCAGGACCACTAGTAGCAGCAGCATTTGGAGAAGGAGTAAAAGGAACAGCAACACCTGGTGTTGAATGTACAAAAGGAGATTTACTAATTGTAATAGATCCAGAATTCTTCGCAGGTTCAATGCAATTTAAATTCTATGTTGACCAATTTGTACGAGAAATACGCGAACAAAATGGAGTAGTACCAGGAGATCGTGAAGTTCAAAACATAGCAACAAACTATGAAAATGGAATAGAAATTGATAAAGTATTATATGAACAACTAACAGATATTGCAAAAGCAAAAGATCTTGATATAACAGAATACTTCGAAGAATAAAATTCTAAAAAAAAATAATTAACCTCCTCTCCCAATACATTCTTTTTAAATACTAATTTTTTAAATTACTTTTCTACAAAAGTAAATTCTAGATATACTTTTTTTTTCTTCTAAAAAAAAAATTTCATAAATTTATATTACATGAATATTATAAAAATATGAATTGTAAAAAGAAAAATAGAAAAAAAAATAAAATCATAAAAAAAAATAATTTTAATTAAAAAAATAAGCAAATAGGTGGAATTTAAAGTTATGGACAGTACAGATGTAATATATCAAGGACTAAAAGATGCAGGAATAAACTTCATAGTAAGTGTTCCATGTGCAAATCTTAAAAAACTACTAAATCTAGTGGATGAAGATCCAGAAATTAAACATATACCAGTAACACGTGAAGAAGAAGGATTTGGAATATGTGCAGGAGCATATATGGGAGGCATGAAACCTGCAATACTCATGCAAAATTCAGGACTTGGAAATAGTGTAAATGTATTAGCTTCTCTCATAAAACTATACAACTTCCCAATACTAATTATAATAAGTCATAGAGGTACATTAGGAGAAGGTGTATATGGACAAGTACCTATGAGTAAAGCTACAACAAAAGTATTTGATTCTCTTGATATACGTTATATTAAAGTTGATAATCCAAATGAATCAGAAAAAATTGTTAAACAAACATGGGATTTAGCATATATATCTGAAGAACCAATAGCATTGCTATTTGATATAAACTACTGGAAGAGGAGTGTAGATGAATAATGAAACGATATGATGCAATAAAAAAAATAGTAGAAACAGTAGATGATGAACTAATAGTATCAAATATAGGATTTCCATCACGTGAATTATATGGAATAGAAGATAAAAATGAAACATTCTATATGTCAGGATCTATGGGAATGGCAACACCAATAGCATTAGGTCTTGCTATGGCACTTGAAATTAATGATAATCCTAGAAAAGTAATTGCAATTGATGGTGATGGATCACTTCTTATGAACTTTGGAGAACTAGTTACTATATATGCTCAAAATCCTGAAAATCTTATCATTGCATTAATTGACAATGAAGCATATGGATCAACAGGTTCTCAGAAAACATACTCATCAGATATAAACCTATCAAAAATAGCTGAAGCAATAGGATTTAAAGAAGTTTACTATATAGATGCTAGAGAAACTACAGCTGATATAGATATGAGTAAATATAAAGATATAAAAGGACCAGTATTTATTCAGATAAAAGTAAAACCAGGAAATAGTGATGCACCAATAATACCTCTAACTCCATCCATGATAAAAAACAGATTTATGAATGAAGTACAAAAAAAATAGAATCTCCTCCCCCCAATTTACCTATTTATTTTTTTTGAAGAAGAAAAAAATTATGAAGAGAAAATTTATCTTCTAAATCTATTTTATTAAAAAACAAACAACTAAAAAGTTAATAAAATAATTAAGAAAGAAACTTTTATTCTCTTCATTATATTTTTTATTATATGTGAAATAATAAAAATACTTAAATATGCAAAAAAATTCACTTTATAATTAAATAATTTACTCATTTATCTAATAATATATTTCAAAACTTTTTTTAGTTACCTAATCTTTTTTTTTAAATCCTAAAAAAATTAAGGATTTTATTTTTCCTTTATTACTCTTTATTTTCTCTAAAAAAAAATAATTTTTTGGTTTAATATTTAATTTTCCCTCATAACTTTGCAATTTAACCATTTATTTTTTTTTTAGAAAAAAAATTTTAATAGATTATGAATCTTTTTTTTAATGAATTTATTGAATTTTAAATAGATTTCATTTTTTTTTTAATTAAGTTAATAAGTAGGTTTAAATATTATATGAACTTATTTAAACTAGTTGTATATAAAAAAAATAAAATAAAGGTGGGGAGGTAGATAATTTTAAAATTATTTTTTTATTCTAGGTGTTTATTTATTAATCCTATTCCCCATTCTACGAGTTCTTGAGCTTTTTCTGGTGTTGTAGCTTCTGAGAAACATCGATATATTGGTTCGGTTCCTGATGGTCTTATGATGATCCATGAGTCTCCATCTATTATTTTAACACCATCTGTTGTATCTACTTCATAGTCTGTTGTATCTTCAAGGATTTTATCAGCTACATATTGTTTTTTATCATCTGGACATTCTACTTTCATTTTTTCAGAATAGTATGTTGGAAGTTCATCTATTAGTTCTGATAGTGGTTTTTTTGTTTTTGCTAGAATTTCAAGTATCATTGCTGTTGCAAGACCAGAGTCACGTCCATATACAAAGTCAGGGAAGATTAATCCACCATTTTCTTCTCCTCCAAAGAGTCCATCAACTTCTTGTAATTTACGTGCTACAACAAGATCTCCTACACGTGTTAGGATAATTTCTCCATTATTTTGGAGTGCAATGTCTGCTATTGCATTACTTGTTGCTACTGTTGTTACAATTTTTCCACCATTATTTTTTTCAAGCATTGCTTTTTCAACTAGTGCAAATGATTTATCACCAAATACAAAGTCTCCATTTTCATCAATACATATTGTTCTATCTGCATCTCCATCATGTGCAAATCCAATATCAGCATTTGTTGCTTTTACTACAGCCATTAGATCTCCTAGATTTTCTTCGGTTGGTTCTGGGTTTCGTCCTGGGAATGCTCCATCTGGTTGACAGTTGAGTGTTGTAAGATCACATCCAAGTCTTCTTATAATGTATGGTGTTGTATCACATGCTGCCCCTGAGCCACAATCTAGTACTACTTTTAGGTTAGCATCACGTATTGCTTCTACATCTACGCGTTTTAGTACTTCATCAATGTATTCATCTATTATGTCACGTTTGTATGCTTTTCCAATTTTATCCCATGTTACGCGTTCTTGTTTTTTGTTAAAGTAGATATCTTCTATTTGTTCTTCTAGTTCATCTGGTGTTCCTATTCCATCTGAATCTAGTAGTTTTAGTCCGTTGTATTTTGGTGGGTTATGTGATGCTGTTATCATTATTCCACCATCATAGTAGTTGCGTACTGCATATTGTAGTGCTGGTGTTGGTAGCATTCCAAGGTCTACTACGTTACATCCTACTGATAGTAGTCCTGCTGTTACTGCGTGTTTTATCATTTCTGATGATGTTCTTGGGTCTGATCCTACTGCTATTGTTCCTTGTACTTTTGTTCCATATGCTGCTGCTATTTCTGATGCAAATTCTGGTGTGAGTACTGTGTTTGCTACACGTCTTACACCAAATGTTCCAAATAATTGTTTCATAGTAATGAAATTCTCCTTAAATATTTTTATAAAAGTTTTTTTTTCTTATAATGTATATGTTATTAATTTTTATGTTTTAATTCTATTATAGTTTTAATTTTAAATTTTTCTTTTTTTTTTATTTTATTTTAGTGTTATTGTATATACTGGTGTATTATTAAGGTAACATATCCACATATCCTGATTTTTATACCAAGTGAATTTTGTGTTATCTTGTATTTCTGTTATACTATTGTTATTGTTTATCATCCATGTTGTATTATAGTAGGTTGTATTGTTATGGATGTATGATACATGCCATGTATTGTTATTTTTCTGGTATATGTATTCATATTCACCATTTGATGTAATATGATATGTGTTATTATCAATCATAGTATATGTATATGGATGTATGCTACTATATTCTATCTTAAATGTGGTTGTGTTTTGTTGTGTTATGTTTGCTGTTATATTATTTGAATCACGTATTTTTGTATGATTTAATATTTCAAGTAATGGTGGTGTATTAATTTTTTGTGGTTGTAGATTTTCAACATGTATATTATTTGTTTCATGTTTTTGGGCTGAATTTATTCGTACATCATATAATCCTGTTGCTTCATCTAAAGTTCTATTATTGGTCATAAAATGTAATTTAAAATTATCATCCTCAAGTGATTTTATAATACTTGATGATATATAATCTTCTTCTTCCATCATAATATAATCAGACTTAGCATTACGCATAAAATAGATGTCTGTTATATTATTATCTTTTAAGTATTCATTTGTTTTTCCCATGTTTGATGAATCTTCAATTAGCATAGCATTATTAGCATAACATAGTGGTACTGCTGATGCTAACTCTCCATAAAAACCATAATAAACACTTCTTGAATTATTAAGATATCCAAGTGATTTAATTTTATTATTTACATTATAACTTAACTCAACAGAATCAGATCCTGTTATTTCTTCATATGTAATATTAGATTCATGAAGTTGATCTTTAAGTGTCATAGGAAGTGATCCTACAATTGTTACATGTGATATATTATTATTTTTAAGATAATTCATATAACTTGAATGTAGATATTCACTTGATTCATATGATTTATTAGATGCTGTAACAAATACAGGAACTTTCATATAAGATCCAAGATGTGCTGCTAGAGGATCTGATGATGTGATTATAACAGACTTAGGAGTTGTATTATAAGATGATGTAAGACGTGTTAATATTTGGGGTATTGATCTTCCATTAACAACTTTAACATTAACTCCCATCATTTTAAGATTTATAACTTCACTAAAATCAATAGGACCTACAATTGTAATTTTTTTAACATTATTTTCTTTAATATAATCAGGTAGCCATGTACTTATTTCATCAGGTATATGAATGTCAGATAGTATAAGTGGTATATTATTAACTGCACAATATCCACTAACTCCTACTTCAAGTGCACGCATATCACCTGTACATACAGATATAACCATTGATGTATCAGAATCAATAGTATCTGTAAATGTATCATTTAAGATATATGCTCCACCTATAATTATGAAAGCAAAAATAATATATATTATTGTTTTTTTATTCATATGAAAATTAATTTCTCCTTAAATATTTGTGTAAAAAAAAGGGGATAGTTTCAAAAAAAACTTTTTGTTAATATGAATTTATCAAATAAAAAATATATAAACATAATTTTATTAATAAAAAAAAGAGAAGGAGATTAATTTAGATATTATTTTTTTTTACCTTAAAATAATTCATATATTTATTTTACAAATTTTATAATTACTATTTTCATACACACACTTAGCATAGAAAGGTATTGGTGTATCATGATTTAATACTAAATATTCTATGTTTAAGTCATGTAATTCATTTACTGTTGAATGATTTTCTATTATATGAACAGGATCAACTACATATTCAGGTATACTTTCTGTAAATCCTCCATATATTACTGGTGTTCTGCTTGTTGAGACAATGATTGTATCAAGTATTGAATCTTCACATACAGCAATTTTATGATCTGTATTATTAGTGAACCATTCCATTACATCATATCTATCATGTGCAAGAGTAGAATTTCCATATCGTGATGATATTATAGATGGTTTATATGTACTTCCCACTGGATCTAAAACCATATGAATACTATCTGGAAGAATCATAATATCGTTTTCATCAGGTGTTAGTAACTCTGGTGTATATGAATCTGTATATGCCATTGATGTAGATGTTGCATAGATAAGTAGTAGTATAATGACTATTTTTTTATAATTTTTATTTGTTATTTTTCCAATAACTTGCATAAAACCATATCCTGCTATAAATACCAGAGGATATGCACTTATTTCAAGTATTCTTATTGAAACTGTTTGAACTCCAAAGTATACTACCTGACTTACACAGACAATTGAAAATGCCCATAGTAGTAAGAATAATGATTTTTCACTTCTTTTTTTAAGTAAAAAATACACACCAATTATCATAAATATAGTAGGAATTATACCAAAATATTTAGCTAGAAATTCATCAAAGCGGAGTGGATTTCCACCAAGAGAATTAAAAAATAATCCATACTTAATTTCTACATAAATCCACCATGGAAGTGCAATAATACATGATACTATAATAAATACAAGTAAGTATTTTATGTTAATTTTCCCTCTTATAAGTTGTACTACTGCATATAATCCTATAACTCCACATGTTATGATAAATGTTGCCATATGAAGATTTGCAATTAAACCAAGTGATACAGCAGATATTAAAACATACTTTAATTTATTATCATTAAATCCCATGTAAAACATTACACAACAAATAATCATAAATGCCATTGTAATAGTTGCAGGTGTGCATATAACTCCACGATTAAATGTGGCAAAACAAATCATGCTAAAAAGACCTGTAAAAAATCCATATTTAACATTATCAAATAATCTATATGCCATGTATGTTATAATACCAACAAGTATAAATGTAAAGAAAGGCTCAAGTAAAACGCACACATCTTTTAATGATAAACCAGTAATACATGAAATTCCTGCTAAAAATAAGTGAAACAATGGTGGATACATGATAAGTCTACCTGCTGGTGCAACAGTTAAGTAATCCCAGAAAACAAGACCATTTGACATATATAAATCAGCCATGTGAATATGGTAATAAACATCCCATGAAATAGGAAAACTAAACTTTAAAACCAGGAGAAGAGCTATGATAAATGAAATTACTGCTGGTAAAAATAATATTCGTCGATTATTATAAAACAAAGTAAATTACCTCAAAAAAATATTAAATTCTTTTCTATATTATTATATATAAAATTCATATCCTAAAAAAATTTTCATAAAAAAAAATGTTTGTAAAAAAAAGAGGGTGGTTATAGTTTAAAACTTTTATTTGTGTCTGCTTATTAACTCATCAAACACATCATCAAGTGGAATTCCTTTATATACTAGATCTACTAGTATGAAGAATATTAAATCTGCTGATTCATGTACTAGATCTTCACTATTTTTTGATGCTAGTATTACTTCTGTTGCTTCTTCACCTAATTTTTCAAGTATTTTATCTTCTGCTTTTTTATCTGAATCTTGCATTAGTTTTGATGTGTATGAATCTGATGGGTTTTCTTTACGTTCAACTAATGTATTATATACTTCTCGTATTATGTCATCTTTTGGCATTTTATTTAATTCCTCCTTTTATTTTATTGCTGTATTTTTGTCACGTAGACTTCCTGTTATTGCAATTAGTGGATGTTGTGCATCTGATATTATATTTATATCATCTATTGTGAATATTCCATTGTTTTCTGCAGTTTTTTCTATTCCTAGTTTTATGTTTTTATCTAGTTTTATTACATTTGCTGTTAATTCATCTTTTCCCATTTCATAACATGCTACTAGACGATGATGTCCATCTACTACTAGGTATTTTCCATCTGTTTTTTCAACTACAATAATAGGTTCAGCTAGTCCTCGTTCTATTTCATATGTTCTTCCTTGTAGTTCATCAGCATATACTCTATCTTGTGTTGGTTGTAAGCTTTTTATTGGAACTTTTTGTTTGGTTAGTGAAGTTTTTATGTTATATAGTTGTTCAAGTGTTTTTCTAAATTGACTTACCTTTGCTGGTGTTGATCGTTCTATGTGACTTCGTAGTATGTCTGTGTTTGTTATTATTCCAAGTACTTTATGGTTTTCATCTGTTACTGGTAATCTTGATATACCTAGACGAAACATTACACGTGATGCATCATTTATTGATAGTTCTTCATTTGCTATTACAATATCATCTGACATCATTCCTTCAACAGTAGGTGTTATATCTCGTATTAGGAGGTCTGATGCTGTGATTATTCCGACTATTTCATTGTCTTTTTCTACTGGGAATCCATCATGTCCTGTTTTTTTGATTATATTTTTTATTTCTGTTATTGGCATGTCTGGTGTTACTGTTATAACGTTTTTTGTCATGTAGTCTTTTACTTTTTTTGTGGATTCACTCATAATATTCATACCTTCTTTATAATTCTAAATATTATTCTTTTTCCTTCTCTTTTTTTTATTTTTTACATTTTTACATATATAAAAAAAGTAAAAGGTATAAGGGGTGATGAAGTTTATAGCTGATCTAGTTTTTCACGGATTAGTTGGTTTGTTTGTCCTGCATTTGCTTTTCCTTTAGTTAGTCTCATTACTTGTCCTACTAGGAAGTTTACAGCATTTTCTTTTCCGTTTTTGTAATCTTCTATTGCACTTGGATTGTTTTCGATTGCTTCATTAATTGCATTTTCGATTTGATCATCTTCTACAACACCAATAATATCCATTTCTTTTCCTATTTCTTTTGGTGATTTAGAATTGTTTGGCATTTGTTCAATTAATTTATGTGCTGCTTCTGGTGTTACTTGTTTTGTATCTATTAGTTCTATTAATTCTATGATGTCATCTGGTGTTATTTGACTATCTGCAAAGTTTATTTTGTTGTAGTGAAGTACACGTTTTAGTTCATCACGCATTAGACGAGCTGCTGTTTTTGGATCTGCAACTTTTGCTACTTCTTCAAATGCATCTGCTAGTTCTAATTCTGATGTTAGTACTTTTGCATCTGATTCATCAATTCCATATTCTTCTACAAATCTTATGGTTTTAAGATGTGCAGGTTCTGGCATGTTTTCTCTGATTTCTTCAACATGTGCAGGGTCTATAAGTATTGGTGGAAGATCAGGATCTGGTATGTAACGATAATCATCTGCATCTTCTTTTAATCTCATTGGTACTGTGATCATCTGAGATTCAAGGTATGCACGTGTTTCTTGTTGTACTTCTCCACCACGACGTAATATGTTTTTTTGTCTGATGAGTTCGAATTTAAGTACTTTGTATGCTCCTCTTATTGAGTTTACATTTTTTACTTCTGCTCTTTTTCCACCTTCAATTGAGATGTTTACATCTGCACGCATTGTACCTTCTCCTCTTGCACATCTACTGTAGTTTAGTACACGGATTAGTTCATTTAGGAAGTTACGTGCTTCTTCTGGGGATTTCATATCTGGTTCTGTTACAATCTCAATTAGTGCTATTCCTGATCTGTTAAAGTTTACTGTTCCTCTGTCTGGTTTGTATTGTCCTGGATCTTCTTCTACGTGTATTTCATGTATTCTTACACCGTTTAGTTCTCCATTTATTCCTACAGGTACGCTTGTTCTTTGATATCCACTTGATAAGTCAGGGTAATCGTAGTGTTTTCTCATAAAGTAGATTACTTCTTCTGAGATGTCACATCCTAGCATTAATGCTACTTTTATTGCATTATCTATTGCATATTGATTTGGTGGATATGGTTTTGCTCCTGGTTGGTTTAAACATACATGACATATGTTTGTGTTGTTTGGTGCGTCTTGGTAGTTTGTAGGACAGCTACAAAATAGTTTTGAGTTGGTATCTAATTGTACGTGGATTTCAAGTCCACACATCATATCTGTAATAATAATTCCTCCAAAGTAATTTCAATTGTGTTATTTTTTGAATTTTTTAATTGTTAAATTATTTTTTTTTCCTTAATAAAGTAATGAAAATTATTATCCTAAAATCTTTTTTTTGTAAATAAAAAATATTTTTTCTTTATATTTATATGAGTTATTTATAAAAATAATAATTTTTCTATAATATATATAATAT
>NZ_LWMS01000016.1 GCF_003149675.1 Methanosphaera cuniculi
TGCTCCATTATGTGTATATTTCCATGATATTATTTTTGTGAAGAAGTATACTGCATCATCAAATGAAAGAGTATTGTTGTATATTGATATTTTTAGTGGATTACGTAGATTTATATTATAACATTTTACTATTTCATTTGCTAATATTGTGTAATTTGTTTTACTTATTCTTATATTGTGACAATTTGTTCCTGTTGTACTCATCACATGTTTTGTTGTATTGATTGATTGAGATGTTGTGCTGTTAATACTTTTACATAGTAAGTGAAGATAATCATTTATTGTAACATTTTTATTATCTATTTTAACAACTGCTGGAATATAGTGATTTTTCTTAATAAAATTATTTGTATTATTTGCACAGGCTAATATTCCATTATAAGAATAGGTTATATTAGAATTAGAAGATGGTGCTTTTAATGATGAACTATCATTATTATCAGATATTTCACCATCATATGATGTTTCATTACTAGGTATTTCATTATCAGATATTTCATTATCAGATATTTCACCATCATATGATGTTTCATTATCAGATATTTCATTATAATTAGATTCATTATTATATATTTTACCACTAGATGAATCATCATCATAATTATATAAATCAGACGATTCATCATTATTGTAATTATTATCTATTTTATTAAAATTTGAAATATCATTAATTATACTTTTTTCATTCGTAGATGTATAATTATTATCCAAATTTGTTGCTGAAACAGATGAAATAGATAATAATACTATTAATATAATAATAAACTTATATCTATTTTGCATTTCTTTTTTTTCACTCCTTAAATTTTATTTTTAATGAATTATATTGAATTTAATAATTAATCATTATAAATAAGAATATATATTCAGTAATACTTAATACTATTCTTAAAAATTGAATAAAAAATAAGATTACCTTTAAAAGTTTAATAATTAACATAATATAAAAAGAAAGTCTTTCTTTTTATAGTACATCTCAGTAAGTTTTATACTTTATTAGTATATAACTTAAGTAACGAATTAGGTATTTAATGTTTCAATTTTAATGATGAATTAATAGTTTTTAGAAAAAAGTAATTAACTAAAAATGGTGTAAAATTTTAGAGAAACACTATAATAAAAAAAAAATTAAAATAAGTAAAAAATATCATCTTATATTTTTAAGTTATTATAAAATTATTTAAAAAAAAAGTGAAAAAGAAGGGATGTTCCAAAGTTTTCCTACTTTTTTTTAGTAGTTTCCTCGTGTGAGGATAAGTATTATAAGTACTCCTCCTAGTATTGCACTAAAGAGGAATCCTACTAGTCCTATTGCTGAATATCCAAATAGTTTAAATCCTATGTCTGCATGTAATATTAGTGATGATCCTACAATTATTGCAGCTATTATTATTGCAAGTACAAGTTCATTTACAATACGTGTAAATATGTTATTTAAACTATCAAGTTCATTTGATGCAAGTGATAGTTTTATTTGTCCATCATCACTTACTATGTTTAGTAAATTCATTATTGAATTTGGTATTTTCTTTGATATATAGTCTAAGTCCATGCTAAATTCATGTGATTGTCGTTCTATATTTTTTGGACTGAATTTATTTAGTACTAGTTTTTTTGCATATGGTTTTAGTATTTCAGTTGTGTTAAATGATGAGTCTAATTCATTTCCAAAGTCATATACCATTGTTATTGTACGTACTACCATCATTAAATCACGTGGTATAACTACACCATAATCTTTTAATACATTAGATTCTACAAGTTCACGCATTACTGATGATATATCATTAAACTGAGCACCATAATAACGGTCAAGTACATGAATTATTTCATCTTGCACATCATTAAAATCATTTTTATCTTTTATTATACCCATGTAATATAGTTGTTTTGTTAATAGTTGTGCATCACCTTGTGATATAAATATAAAAAGATTAGCTAAATCATCACGAAGATCATTACTAAGATGTCCCATCATACCAAAATCTACAAATGCAACAATATCCCGGTCAAGTACAAAAATATTACCAGGATGAGGATCAGCATGATAAAATCCATAGATGAGAATTTGTTTAATATATGAATCAGCACCCATAGTTGCTATTTTCTTTTTATCATAATCTGAATCTGGAGCATCAAATACTTTACTTAAGCTTACTCCATCAAGAAATTCCATTGTAAGAACACGACTAGTTGAAGCTTCAAGATAAATATCAGGAATATAAACTTCATCTTTTTTTAGAAGATCTTTCATGTGAACTGCATTCATAGCTTCAATTGTATAGTTTAGTTCATTTCGCATATCTTTTTCAAATACCTTAATAATTGCCGGTATATTATATGATTTAAGAGTATCTACATTATTAAGATATGGTGCAACCTTTTTCATAAGTCTAATATCTGTTGCAATAGTTTCCTGGATATGTGGATGTTGTACTTTTACAGCAACAAGAATATTTTTATAAAATGCCTTATGTACTTGTCCTATACTTGCTGATGCTACAGGTTCTTTTGTGAAATCTTCAAATATTTCATCTACTGGTTTTCCAAATTCATCTTCTATTACCTCTTCTACTTCAGAATATGGTGTTACTGGTGCTGCTTCTTGAAGTTTTGCAAGTTCTTGTGCCATGTCATATCCAACGAGGTTTGGAAAAGTACTGAGAGTTTGTCCAAGTTTAATAAAAGTAGTTCCTAGTTCTTGGAAAACAAGTCTTAAACGTGTATTACTATCATATTCTTTAGCTTCTGGTGCAACTTTGCTAAATATTTTATACTTTGATCTAAGATCTCGATTAACAAAATTTCCAAATCCATATTTAATAAGAACACTAAGAATTTCATTCATCCTTGTTATATCACGTTTTGTACTCTCAATTGCCATACTATATACTATTATTAATAATACCTTATAAAAATTTTGAAAGTTTGAATATATTAGGATAAATTAAAGAAAAATAGAAAAAAAGGGGTGGTTAATTTTATTCTAGATTTTATACTCCGATGTAGTTTACAAGTGATAATGCAACTACAGCTGCAATAACTAGTATTAGTATTATTATTAGTACTGTTACAAGTTTACTACTTAGTGAGTTTACATTTTCATCAAGTTCCATTTCAAGTTCATCAAAGTCATCATCACTATCTTTTGCATCAAGTATTTTGTTAAATTTAGATTCAATATCACTATCTGCTTTTGTAGTTGTTGTTTTTTGATCTTCTTTTTCTACTGAATCTTGGATTGGTTTTATGATGTTTGATTCTCTTTTATCAATTTTTACATCACTTGGTTTTTCAACAATTATTTCATCATCTGATTTAAGAAGTTCTTCTAGGTCATCATCTTCTTTTACTGGTTTAACTTCTTTTGGTTCTTCTTTTATCTGTGATTCTTCTTTTTGTTCTATTACATCAGCTGGTTTTTCAACATCTGAAACTTTACTATCTTCTGATTTCTGTGTTTGAGCTGGTTTTTCATCTTCTATGATAACTTCCTGTGTTTCATCAGGTGTTTCATCTTCAACTACTTCATCATAGATTTCATCATCTAAACTCATATCAGGTGAAGCTACTTCATCTACTTGTGGTTTATCTGGTAATTCTTCAACTAAGAAGTCATCATCCATGAGTGTGTCATCATCATCGAGAATCATATCATCATCTGATATTATTGTATCATCTGCTATGATGGTATCATCATCATTTGATATTTCTATTTCAGCTTCTTCTGAGTCTGGTAATATTATTATATCTTCATCATCTTTTGATACTACTACTTGTTCATCAACTGGTTGTTGTTTTGTTGTTTTTGGTTTAATTGGATTTGCTATTGTTGATTTTGCTGATTTTGGTGAAGATTTTGGTTTATCTGATGTTTCAGCTTTTGTTTCTACTTTAGGTGTTTCAGTTTTTGTTGGAGTAATGTCGAGTTGTTCATCTATTGGAACTTCTTCCCATATTAAATCTTCTTCATCAAAGCTATCTACATCTAAGTCTAAAAATTCATCAAAGTCTTTTTCTTCGTTTTTGGTTTCTTTTGGTTCTTCTTGTGGTATTTGTTCTGTTTTATTTTCAACCGGTGTTCCACAATTAAAACAGAAGTTATCATCATCACTTAGTTGTGTACCACATTTTCTACAAAACATTATATATACACTACCTTTTGGTTTATTTTTTTAATTTTTTAATCTATTAGAAAAGTAATCATTTAATTTTCTTTGCTTTTATGATTTAATTATTGTTTATGAGCATTAATTGTGATTATTTATAGAAAATTCTAATATTTATATTATTATACTTTCTATTCTATATAAGGTTTCTATTTTTTATATTATATAAAATTTAAATTTTACCTCATAAAAAAGAAAAAATAAAAGTTATAATATGAATAAGTTAAGAATGTTCATTTTATAAAAAAAAGTAGATTAAGAGGGAGTTGATGATTAAAAGAACATAGTTTTATAAAATACTATAAATCTTATTTTTTTTTATCCTGTTATACGTAGATTTTCTGCAAGTATTTGTGGTAGTATACATGATCCTAGTTGTCGTGTGTCACTTTTAATTGCACATGCTGTATTCATTATATCAAATATATTTCCTGATATCATAACTTTTTTAATTGGATTTTCTATACATCCATTTTGTATTTCAAATCCATTCATTACTTCTACTGAGAAGTCTCCTGTAATTGGGTTTGCTGTATGTGCTCCCATTACACTATCTACGAATATTCCATCATCTATTTCACTTATTTCATATTCATCTTTAAATTTAAATTCAAGATTTGTAAATCCTACTGATGGTACTGATGTGTATCCTCCACGTACTGCATTTGCTGTTGTTTTTACATTATCTATATTTGCACGATATGTATTATATATGAAGTTTTTAAGTATTCCATCTTCAATTAGTGTAGTTTTCTGTGTTGGTGTTCCTTCTGCATCTGATATTGATGATCTAAGTGCTTTTGGTATATGTCCATCATCAATTAGTGTAAAACCTTCAGATGTTACTTGTTCATCTAGTTTATCTTTAAATACTGATCTTCCTCTTTGTTTATTTTCACTATTAAGTGCACTTAGAAATGTACTAAGAAGTGATACTGCTGCTGTATGATCAAGTACAACTTTTGAATCTCGTGATGTTGTTGGTTTTGCTCCACGTGAATCTAATGCTAGTTTTGTTGCTTTTTTTACTATTTCATCTAAGTTTAGATCTTTTGTATGACTTACATCATAATAGTATGCACTTGATACTAAATCATTATCTTCTACATTTACAGATATTGATGCTCCACATCCTGTTTGTATTTCTTCAACATCTACTCCATTTGAATTTACGATATTTACATGTGATAGTGATGTTCCATATCCTCCACTTGTTGGGTTACATCCTTCTTCTTTTGTTATGTCAATTAGTGTTTGTGAATATTCTATTGCTTCTGGTAAATCTACATTTTCAAGATTTTTATCATATAATCCTTCTACTTTTTTATATTTTAAATTTCCAGCTATCATTGAGAGATTTTCATCTTGATCATTTAGTTTTGAGTTTCGTATTGCTTCATTTATTGTTTCATCAATACGGTTAATATTTGTTGTATATGCAAATCCTTGTCTTTGATCTTTTATAATTCTTATTCCTATTCCATAGATATCTTCTTCTTTTGCATGATTTACACTGTCATTTAGTATATCTACATCTGTTGAAACTATTTTTTCTGTATATATTTCTGCTTCATCTACTTTTGGTGTTATTTTCTTTAGTATTTCATCAACTTTAGGATCCATTGTTATTTCATCTCTGAATTTTTTTTTTATTATAATTGATTATTTTTTTATACTATATTATTTTTTTATCATTTTTTTAGTTAGAATGTTAAATTTTTTCTTTTTTTTTATTTATTATTTAGATAATTATTATTTTTATTCATCTTTTATAAAATACAATAGGGATAATAAAAAAAAAGATGTTAATTAGTTTAAATATTTAAAAAAAAGATGTATGATAAAAAAAAGGTTAGTGGTGGAGAAATTTAAGATGATACAATTTTTTTTAATCATCATCCATTTTTGCATATCTATATGCAATATTACACGTTCCTTCTTTACTTACCATACATGCACCAATAGGATGTAGTGGATTACATTCTCCACGGAATAATTTACAATCTTCAGGTCTTGCAACTCCTCTTAGTATTGATCCACAGATACATCCTTGTGGTACATTTTCAGAATCAGGTAGATCCATATCATATTTTTTACGTGCATTTTGTTCATCAAACTCAGGTTTTAAGTCATAAACTGAGTTTGGAATTTCAGGAAATCCTCTCCATTCTTTACTTGTTACTTCAAATACTTCATCTATTTCTTGTTGTGCTATTACATTTCCTTCATCACGTACTGCACGTTTGTACTCATTTTGAATTCTTGGATTATCTTCTTTTTTCTGTTTTAATATAAGATAAATTGAATATAAAATATCAAGTGGATTAAATCCTGCTACAGCTTGTGGTATATTATAGTCTGTTGATAAAAATTCAAGTGGTTTAGTTCCAATAATTGTACATACATGTCCAGGTTCAATTAATCCATCAATTTTTACATCATCATGTACTAGGAAATCTAGTGCTGGTGGTATTAGTCTGTGACTTGAAAGTACTGAGAAGTTTTCAGGTGGATTATTTAGTACTTCATTTGCTGTAGTTGGTGCTGTTGTTTCAAATCCTGCTGCCATAAATACTACATCATTATCAATTTCATTTGCAAGTTCTACTGCATTTCCTATACCATATACTATTCTTACATCAGCACCTTCAGCTTTAGCATCAGCAAGTGATTTTTCAGTTCCAGGTACACGTAGCATATCTCCAAATATTGTTACTGTTACTCCTTGTTCTGCTAGTGCTACACATTCATCTATTTCCTGGGATGGTACTACACATACAGGACATCCTGGTCCTGCTACAATTTGAACTTCCTCAGGTAACATTGATCTTATACCATTATACATTATTGCATGTTCATGTGATCCACATACATGCATTATACTAATTGGTTGTTTTACCTCATCAATCTTTTTTAGTATATCTTTGGTTAAATTTTTCATTTTAAAACGTATCTCCTAAAAATTTAAATAAAAAATGTTATAGATTTCTTTTTCTTTAATTTAAAAAAAGTATATAGATATTTTTTTGTGAAAATTATTTTTTTTTCTTTTATTCTATTTTTTCTTAGTCTTTTCCTTGTTAAAAAAAAATTCTTAGTAGTTAATTTATTTTTTTTTAAATTAAAATTTTATTTTCTTTATTATTTTATTATTTATGAATAATATTATTAAAATTAAAATATTTATATATATTATAAGATTATAATAATTAAAGTAAAAATTAAGTTGATCTAAAAATTATAAAAATTGAAAAAAAAAGTAAAAAAATTTAAATTATTTAATTTTATTAAAAAATATGAAAAAAATGACTTTTAAGGGAGCAAATTAATGAAGATAAGTGTAATTGGATTAGGTGTAGAAGGACAAAAAGCAACAATCTCACTACTTAAACGTGAATATGAAGTATATTCATCAGATATAAATCGTGAAATTGACCTATCTTTACTTGATGAATATTCAAGTAATTTAAAAGATAAAAATCTTGACCTTGAAATTGGAAGTCATAATCTTGATAAAATATTTAAAACAGATGCTGTATCTGTAAGTCCAAGTCTTTTTAATAAGAAAATATGTCAAGATGTAATAGAACATGGTCTTTTCATATCTGATATTTTTAATAAACATAAAGATATTACAACAATAGCTGTTACAGGAACAAATGGTAAAACCACAACTACTCATATGATATATGAAATACTATCAAATGAAGGATATGACGTTGCAATTGGTGGAAATGGTGGTGGTGGATTTTCAGGATATAATGAACTTATCATGGATGCTAATGAAAATAGTTATGATTATATGATAATTGAAGTATGTGATATGACACTTGATTATTGTAATTATGTATTTGACATAGATATGGTAGTTGTAACAAATATTGGCTATGATCATATGGATGTACATGGATCAATTGAACAATATACACAAGAAGTTGGAGAATTTATAAAAGATAAACCAGCAGTACTAAATAGAAATGATGAAAATATTCTTAAAATAAAAGATAAA
This sequence comes from Methanosphaera cuniculi, assembly GCF_003149675.1. Lineage (NCBI taxonomy): Archaea > Methanobacteriati > Methanobacteriota > Methanobacteria > Methanobacteriales > Methanobacteriaceae > Methanosphaera > Methanosphaera cuniculi. The sequence continues at coordinate 8,179 of NZ_LWMS01000016.1, forward strand.
AGTAGTAAACCACTATTATTTGATACATACACATATCCTTTAAACTTATTTGGAACATTTAACAAAAACAATGCACATGCAGCATATATAATGTGTAAAATACTACTTAACATACCTGATGAAAACATACAAAAAACACTAGAAAACTTCCAAGCAGTAGAAGGAAGAACCAAACAAATAAACTATCATACAAACACGATAATAACAGGAAAAACAGATAATGTAGATGCACTTAAAGCAGTACTTGATGAGGAAAGATTTGACATACTAATAATAGGAACACCAAGAAAACATGAAACATGCAGATATAACATACTAGATTATATTAATGAGTATAAACCAGAAACACTCATAATATTCCCAGGACTTGAAGATACAACATATGAATACATTCAACATCTAAATAAACTAGGATATCATAAAGATATGATGGTACTAAAAAATATGGATGATATAATAAACTACATAAACACAAAACAAAACATGAAAATATTCATAGGTGGAAATGGACAAGAAAAAATAACTCAAATAACAAACATACTTGATGAGTACAAATAAACTTTTTAACACCCACCTTTTATCATCCTTCTTTTTTTATCTTAACATTTCACATACCTTTTTTTTAATATATTCTAAATTTTACTAAACACACTAGTAATTTATTATACAATTCTATAAAAATTAACTTGGTTAAAATAATGAAAAATTGAATAAATACACATTCTTACACCTTGTTTTTTATAAAATAATATTTATTATCAACAATAAACAAAAATAGATATTAATAAAGTAAATCTTTTTTCAAATAAATATAAAAAAAACTAAAATTTTAAAACATTTTTTTTCACAAACAAACTATAAAGGGAGGTTAATTAAAATAAAACAAAAACTAACTAATCCATACATACTTATTGGAGTTCTTCTTTTAACTGTTATTGTATCAGGACTACTATGTAACATGGTAACAGCACAATCTACAGCAAATGATACAAGTATAAATCTAAAAAATGGATCAACAGTAGTATCTGGAGATATGCTAATAGACCAAACTAAAGTTATGAAAGTTCCACTAGCATCAAATCCAATGAATATATTAAGACCACTGAAAAATCGTGATATTGTAACTGTATTTAACAGTATAATAACAGCAAGTGCACCAAATGACATAATTAAAAATAATTCATATATAACAGCAGATGGACACATATCAAGTAAACTCAACGGACCTGGAATTGTAGAACTTGATGCTGATAATAAAGTATCAATAAAAGCACCAACATCAATGGTATGGGGACATAAACTACCATACATAACAGCAATAAAAAATGGTGACACACTTACCATAAAACAAAAAGATAAAACAATCAAAACAATAAAAGAATCTGATATAAACAATGACACAGTACCAACAGATTATGTAACAGCAGAAAACCTTAAAACATGGATGAATTCATCACAAGATGGATCAAACATAACACTAGACTACTATCTTGGAGACTTTAATGATAAAAGAAATGGTGTATATGGAAAAGAAAATATTACACGTGACTTTGGAAATGAAACATATGGATATATGAGAAACTACACACCAGGTGCACCTGTAATGGTATATGAACATAATGCAACAGAAACTAATGTAAGTTCTGCTGTAAGTACTGTTGAATATCTACCTGAATATCCAACTGAAATACGTGCTTCAAATGCAAAAGAATTTGCAGTAGGATGGAATAATACAATAATTCCACCACACTCAGCAGCACATGGAAAAGAAAATGTAACATTTACATCAATAGCAGAATCAGGAGCAGCATCAGGAAGTGCAACACACGGAGTATGTCCACCAGGAAGATCACTACGTGATGCAATAATGGCACTTGGAAATCCACTACCTGTTGGAATGAGTGGAGCTGAAGAAGCTATCCTATATGAATTTAGACCAACAGCAGATGTACTTGTAACAAACAATGGAGACTATCCAATAAAAATAGTAATGTGGACAGAAGGAGAAAATGGAGATACAAAAATCTACACAACAATATATGAACTAAAAGACAATGCAACATACACAAACATGACAACAAATCAAACCATAAAAGAAAACTCAACTGATAATTCAACAACATAAAGTATTTCATAAGTTCACAAAAAAAAATATTTTCTTAACCATCAAATCTTTTTTTTTATCTTTTTTTTTAAAAATAATTATAATACTAAAAAAATTATATCTACTTTATATTAGGAGAATAGATACATGGATGCAATAATAACAGCAGCAGGAAAAAATTCAAGAATGATAGAGGATTTTAAAAATAAAAATCAAAAACCAATACATAAATTAAAACTTGAAATTAACAACATACCAATACTAATACATACACTAAAACAAGTACAAAATTCAAATATAGATAATATAACAATAGCTTTAGGACATCATAAAGATGAAATATATCAAATATTAAAAGACTATGATATGCTTGATTATGTAGATATAAATGTTAATTCTAATGTTAATGTAGGACTTTCTCAAACAATTAAAAATGTATTAGATAAAAAATATGACAATAACTATTTATTTATGGCAGCAGATCAACCAACAATAACAACAAATACAATAAATAACATGATTGATGTACTAGAAACACACCCAGAAGATAAAAATACAATAAGCATACTAGCACGAAGAAAAAGTGGACAATTATCTACAGCAGAAGGACTTGGAATGCCATTTTGTTGTTATGGAAAACTATTATATGACTACATAAAAGATGAGAATGATAATTTAAATCCAATACTTAGAAAAATGATAAAAGAAAAAGTAAACTTCTATGGAATAAAACCAGAAAATAAACTAGAACTACTAAACATCAACCACTATGATGAATACATTAAAATAAAACAAGAGCTTGAAAAAAAAGGAGATTTAAAAAAGATGAAAGAGTTACTATAATCATACTTTTTTTATATAAAATAAGTAGATAATATAAACTTAAACTCTAATTCATCTTCTAATTTTTACTAACTAATTTAAGATATGATATTTTCTAGTGAATTAAGCATACAACCAAGGTTTTCTGCTGTTAATCCTATTACTAGTTCATCAGGTTTTACAGATGTTGTTCCACGTGAACCATCACATCCTAATGTCATGTTTGGTTCTTTGTTTTTGTATGGTCCTGCAACTACATCAGCACATACTGATTGAATACCAGCATAGCTTGCATTAAATCTTTTACCAAGAACATATCCATATGCTTGTGCTATTTTCATACCTTGTTCTGGAAGTGCATATAATACAATTACATCAGGTTCAAATTCTGCATCTTCAAGTGGTGCATATCCTACAGCATTCATTACTGTTTCAACTTTTGGAACTTGACTTAATTCATGAATTGCAGATCCTTGTGATGCAAATCGACCAAGTGAGAAGTATTTTTTTCCTGTTTTAAGTGATTTTGGATAATCACGTAAACCTAGTACTGCAGCTCCTCCTTGACATTGTTGTTCATCTAATGTTGCATAGCATGATACTTTTTCTGATGCTGCTTTAAATACACGTTGACAGTGACGTATTTTATCATCTGCTTTTGGTAGTACTTCTTTTGCATCTTCTTCATCTATGAATAATTTTATAGCTACAGGACTTTTATCTAATCCTAATAATTCTTTTAATTGATTTGAGATTGTTTTAAAATCTTCTATTTTACATGGACTCATAATAATTCTAACTCCTAGTTTAAATTTTCTATTTAATTTTTATTTTATAGTGTTTCTTTAAAATTTTATACCCTATATTCTTTTGTTAGTTAATTTTCTTTATAAAAACTATTAATTTATTATTTCTAGTTATACAATGAAAAGGTATAAAACTTAGAGAAATGTACTATAGAATAAAAAAAAATATAAGTTCAAAATTTTTTTCATCCTATTTATATATTAATTAGATAATTATTTTTTTGTATTTAAATCTTATTTAATATATAGTATTTCTTTAAATTAATTAAAAAAAAAAGATAAAATGAAAAATTAGAAAAAAGAGGAGTGGAAAGTTTTATTATATTTTTTGGGTATTATTTAGTGTATTGCATCTGTTAATTCTTTAATTTTTGTGTATGCATCTGATGATTCTTCAACTACAGTTCCTGTTATTATAATATCAGCACCTGCATCTTTCATCTGTTTTGCATCTTCTGCTGTTCTTATTCCTCCACCAACAATTACTATAAGATTTGTTAGTTTTTTAACTTTCATAACAAACTCTGGTGGTATATGTTTTTCAGCTCCAGATCCAGCTTCAAGATATACAACACGCATTCCCAGGTATTCTGCAGCCATCGCATATGCTAATGCTAAGTCTGATTTTTTACGTGGAATTGGCTTTGCATCTCCTACCCAACCAACAGTTCCTCCAGGTTCTATTATAAGATATCCCATTGGTATTGTTTCAATTCCAATTTTTTTAACTGTTGGTGCAGCTAAAGCTTGTGCTCCTGTTATCCAGTAAGGATTTGTTGAATTTAACATACTCATAAATAGTAGTGCATCTGCATATTTACTTACACCTGATATATTTCCTGGAAATAGTATTACAGGTAGATCAATATTTTCTTTAAGTGCTTTGACAGTTAAATCTAATTCTTCTTGATCTGTTATAGATCCACCTACAAGTATTGCATCAGTTTTTGCTTTTTGTGCTTGTTTTGCTATTTCTACAGCTTCAGCTGGTGTTTGTTCATCTGGGTCTATTAGTGTAATGTGAAGTTTATGATCCTTTAAAGTTTCATTTATATAGTTTTCAACATTCATTATAATTAAATTCCTATACTTTTTTTTCTTATTGTAATGATTATATTATGTGTTGTTTTTTTTATTTAAAAATTAGTAAATATTCTTATAAAATAAAAAAAGTGGTGTGATATTTAGAAAAATATGTGATAAATTTTTATAATCTTCAAATAAATAATAAAAAAGTTAATCTGTAATTAAATAATTAATTTTTTTTTAGAAAAAGTAGTAATTATATTGGTTATTAAAAAGATGGGAGGTTAAGGGGAGATATATATCTATCCTCTTGGTTCTTTTGCTTTAAATCTTAAACCTGTGTATCCACATTTTCTGCATGCTTTTGCTGTTGCAGGGTTTCTTGCGTTACATTTTAAACAAATTTTTACATTGAATATTCTGTTTTCTGCTTCTTCGAATTTTGCCATTTTATTGTCCTCCAAGGAATTCGTTTTGTACTTTTACAATTTCAGTACTGTTTTTTGCCTCACTATAGGCTTCTAATAAATTTTCATTAAGTGTTATAAAATGAGGTCCCCATTTGAAGCAGTTCATAAGGTCTCGAGCTTCTTGTTTATAACCTACTATATATAGTGTTGCACTTAATGCTTCAGCACTTGATAGTATGCATGGTTTTCCATAGTTAACAGGGTTTGCTGCTACTAGAAATGGAAGTAACCTGTGATTTTTCTTAGATTTAAAATTAAATGATGATTTTTTCAATTTTTTCCAAGAACAATCTAGTGCTGATAATCCGTATTTTGTAATTCTTTCTCGATCTTCGCGTGAAACTGCTTTATCAGCTTCAGCATCTAAAACTATTGCATTGTAAGGTATTTTATTCATTTTGTGTGTGATTATTGCCTTATTTTGTTTTGCTAGTTTTATTGATGTGCATCTTTTGGGATCGCACTCATTTGAGTGGTAAATTACAATTTTCATTATCTTTAGACTTTAAGTGTTTTTTTTTTATAAAAATAAATTCTTTTTCATAATCCATGAATTTAATTTTTTGAATAACAGATTATATTATTAGAATAGTATATATTAGATATATTTTTCTATTAATAAAAAGGTTTCTATTAAATCATTCATATCTTCTTATAAATTTTAAATCTTTTTTGAAAAATTAAATAATATTTTTATTATATAAAAATTAAATATCTAATTAATAAAGATGATGAATGTTTATTTAGTTAATATAAATTATTATAAAAGGAAAAATTCAAAATGGACATAAACATATTTACATTAATTGGTGAATTGATTGTAATTGCAGTAATAATACTTGCAATATTTATTATTATTACATTAATTCTTGGTAAAACATTACTTAAAACACGTAAATTATTGTTTCCAAGACTTCTTCTTTTTACACTAGATTTAACATATCCTGTAATTAAGAAGCTTCTTATACTCTTTAAGAAGGATGATTTGTTAATTGATAGAATAAGTATTGATTTAAGAAATAGAATGAATCATAACACATTTAAAACACTTGATTCTAAGGATGTTGTTATAATACTTCCACACTGTCTTCGTGCTCAGAAATGTCCTGCAGTACTAGGTAATTCTGGACTTGAATGTGTTGAGTGTGGTAAATGTTCTATTGGTGTATTTAAAATAATATGTGATAAAAAGGGAATTGGTCTTTATGTTGTTCCAGGATCTACATTTATAAAACAAGTTATAAAACAAAGACCAATAAAAGGAGCAATAGGAGTTGCATGTCCTATTGATCTTAATAATATGATGACATCATTATCACAATTTACAACACAGGGAGTTGGACTTCTTAAGGATGGATGTATTAATACACTTGTTAATGAAGATGATGTAATTGAAATTCTTAATATTCCAAAACCTGTAACACACTACACTAAAGAGGAAATTAGAAACGGTGATAATGCTTTTCATTAGAAATTAATAAATAACTGTATTTAACTAATATTATATCATTAGATAATAAAGAAAAAAAATAATATTTTTTTTAGGAGATATTAATTAGATGAAGAAAATAGTCATAGCTGTAAAAGATAATGGAGTTAAAGTTGGACATTTTGGTACATCAGAAAATTTTATTGTGTATGATTATGATGAAAATACTGGTAATATTTCATATGATACACTTATTATTTCACCTAAAAATCGTACAAGTTCCGAAGAATGGGAAAAATCAGCAGATGCTATTGATATGTGTGATATCATAATTTGTGAAAAAATTGGTGTTGTTCCTAAAGTTCAATTTAAAGAACGTGGCTTTGAAGTTATTGAGGATTCAGGATTAATTGAAGAAGTTCTTGATAACTTTTTAAATTCACAAAAATAAGATAATAACTTTTTACCTTTCTCCTCCAATAAATTTTTAACTTACTTTTTTTTATTCATATTATCAATCTGTTATTTAATACTATTTTTTAAAAAATACATGAATAAAAATTAATTAAATTTAACAATAATAGTAGAAATTTTATTTAATTAAAAATAACAATAAAAAGAATAACCAATAAATTAACATAAAAAATAAAATTCAATAGAATAATATTTAAAGTTTTTTTAATTATAATAATTGGGGGAGAGTGAAAAAGGTGCAACTAGATGATAGATGGTATGAATTATACACACTATTATATGGAAATACATTCAACAGAATTCTTACCTTAGGAAACAAAAAAAATGGTTATATAAATCATAACATAAGATCACTTGATCAACTACAACAAGAAATTGATAAACACTACCCACACAAAGAATTCTACATATCATTATATGACTATAAAACAGATACAAATCTTCTTAAATGGGATAAAATAGAAAAAGACAAATTTGAAAAATATTCAATAAAAGATCGTATAGTACTCAGATTCCGTGATGATACAACCATAATACAACAAGAAACAGCAGAATTAAATGAAATCCAAACCTACATGTTTATAAGAAGATCAATAAACTTAGGTCAGGATAAAAAAATGCTAAAAGAAGTAAAAACAGTATATGAAGCAATAGAAAACTTATTCCAGATAAAAGCATTACCAGTATATAATGGATATAATGAGTATTGCTTATACATATTCTTAGATGAAGAAATGCAACTTGAAAATCCATCAATAACACTATATTACTTCTATAAATTCATAGAAGATTACTGTGATACAAAACTTCTTAAATATGAAAAAATAGAGCCATTTTCACAGATAATCACAATACCAGGAACACAAAATAATAGCTCAAGATTATATTCAAAAGTATTTAATATTGAAGATTCATATCCTGATATAATTGAAAATGCATCACGTAAAGAATTATTAAATGATTATAAAGTATATAAATATCAAAGAAGTCCTTCACTAACAACACTACTTGAAACAATGGATAAAGAAATTACTAAAAGACTATCAGATCATACAGATGTTAAATCATTTAATCTTAATGAATTATTTCATGAAAACCGTATAAGTTAATTTCAAAAAAATTATAAGGAAAAAAAAGAGTACTTTTTTTAAACTTTTTCTTACTCTTCTTTAAAACATTTTTTTTACTAAATCATATTTTTAACTATAAAAAAAAAGATATGAAATAATATTTTTAGTAATTTCATTTTTAAACATTAAAAAAAAATTAATATTTTTAACTAAATTATACCTCTTTTTTAAGTAACTTTATATTAAATAAAAAACATAATATTTAATTAGAAATATAGACTAGGTTCTTGGTAATTTTATAATCATAGTTAACTCGTGATTATTATAATAAAATATGACCTACACAACATTACACCAAAAAAAAATATTGAATACTTTTTTAAACTAAGGGTGTAGTTGAAAAAAAAATAAACCACTTTTCATCTTATAATGTGTAGATTCATGTGTATCTAAATTCTATTATAAAAAACAACGTTAATTGTTTTAATTACCAAAAGAATTCTGACGGAAATTTTTCAAAACTAATAAATTAAAGAAGAAATTTATAAAAAAAAACAAGGAATTAAAGTTACTAATTCAACACATAACCACCATAAAAAAAAATAAAACATAAATTAAGATCATTAGATGAAAAAACTTAATGGATCAAATACAAATTTCATCTTCTTTTATAAAAAAAAGAATGATCAAAAAAAAAAATTAATTTAAAATTTAATAGGAGTAAGTGATATAATGGCAAAAGCAAGAAGACGAGTACGTGACACATGGAAAGAAAAAATCTGGTATGATATACTAGCACCAGAAGAATTTAATGAAGAAAGTCTAGGAACAAGCCCAGCACGTGAACCTGAAATGCTAGAAGGACGTAAAATTGAAACATCCATGCGTGAATTAAATGGTGACTTCAGCAGACAATACGTAAAACTATTCTTTGAAGTAGACCATGTAAGTGGAGAAACAGCATACACAGTATTTACAGGACACAAAGTAACATCAGACTACGTACGTAGTATGATTAGAAGAGGAACCAGTCGTATTGACACAATATGTGATGCAACAACAAAAGATGGTAAAAAAGTAAATGTACACATGTTAGCTATTACCGTAAAAAGAGCAAAAGCATCACAACAAAGATTAATCAGAGAAACTATGAAAAATATGATCATAGAAAATGCTGCTGAAAAAAATCTTAATGAATTAGTAAAAGAAATCATCTCAGGTAAATTTGCATCAAACATTTACCACGAAGCTAAAAAAATCTACCCACTTAAAAAAGTAGAAACAATAAAATCAAAAGTATTAAACTAAATAAATCATTAAATAATTAGTCTTAATACAATCAAAACCAATTAAGGGTTTTATAAACTTCTTCTTTTTTTCTTTACTTTTTTTTATACAAACATTTTATTATAAGTTATATACAAAAATTATTTTATGATACAATTAATATTCCTCATAACTTGTGTAATACTTGGAATTATAGTATACTTAAGTGGTGCACTTGATTTACTAGGCTCATTTTTTGTTACAATTATTGGAATATTTATTGTGATAGCCAGAGGATTTAACTGGCTTGCAATACTATTACTCTTTCTTATACTAGGATCAGTATTTACCAAGTTTAAGAAAGATTATAAAAGAAAAATAGGACTGGTTCATGAGAAACGAACAGTTAAAAATGTTATATCAAATGGGATAATAGCAGTTTTAATGGCTGTATTTGGAAATTATGCTGGATTTATTGGAGCAATATCCACAGCAACAGCAGATACACTAGCAAGTGAAATTGGTGTATTAAGCAGCCCAGTACTACTAACAAATCGAGAACATGTAAAACCTGGAACGAACGGTGGAATCTCTCTACTTGGAACCGTAGCAGGCTTACTTGGAGCTTTAATAATTGGAGTTTCAGCCTTTATAGTAAATGTATCCCCAGACATTACCCACAGTATTTGCATAGCAGTTATTGCCGGAATGGTAGGATGTTTTGCAGATAGTCTTCTAGGTGCAACATTAGAGCGCGAGGGGCTTTTAAACAATGAACATGTTAATTTACTTGCCACAATAATTGGAGCATTAGTTGGTATCATAATAACAATTGGAGCATAAAAATATGAAAGGAATTATATTTGTAATAGATGGAATGGGTGACCGCCCAATGAAAGAATTAGGTGACAAAACACCACTAGAGAGTGCAAACACACCATCTATGGATAAAATGGTAACAGAAGGAATAACTGGAATAATGGACACAATACGTCCAGGAGTAAGACCAGGAAGTGACACAGCACACCTAACACTTCTAGGATATGATCCATACGAAGTATACACAGGTCGTGGACCATTTGAAGCAGCAGGAGTAGATCTTGATGTTGAACCTGGTGACATAGCATTCCGTTGTAACTTTGCAACAGCAGATGATGATCTTACAATAACAGATCGTCGAGCAGGACGTATTAATAGTAGAACAGATGAAATTGCTGATACAATTAATCAGATGAAAATTGATGATAATGTAGAAATTATCTTCAAAGAATCAGATGCACACCGTGGAGTTCTAGTTCTAAGAGGAGAAGGATTATCTGATAAAATCACAGATGCAGATCCTAAACATGAAGGAAACAAACCAAAAATAGTAAAACCACTAGATGATTCTGATGAAGCAAAATACACAGCAGATGTAGTAAATCAATTTGTAAACAAATCATATGAAATGCTAAAAGATCACCCAGTAAATATTGAAAGAATAGAAAATGGTGAACACCCAGCAAACATAGTACTACCACGTGGTGTTGGAGCTGTACCACAAATCACACCATTTGAAGAAAAATATGGACTTAAAGGTGCATGTGTAGCAGAAACAGGATTAATCCAAGGAATTGCAAAACTAGCAGGAATGGACATAATTCATGTACCAGGAGCAACTGGTGGAATAAATACAGATATTGACAGTGTACATAAACATATCATTGATACTGTAAAAAGTGATAAATATGACTTTATACTAGTAAATGTTGATGGTGCAGATGAAGCTGGTCATGATGGTGATACAATAGGAAAACGTGATTTCATCGAAAAAATAGATCCAATAATGAAAGATCTTGATGCAATGGATGATATTGTATTATTTGTAACAGCAGATCATTCAACACCTGTAAGTATAATGGATCATTCTGGAGATCCTGTACCAGTATTCCTAAAAGCACCTGGTCTACGTGTAGATGATGTAACAGAATATGGAGAACGTGCAGCAGCAAAAGGAGGCTTATGTCGTATCCGTGGATCTGATGTAATCTACATAATCCGTGATCTAATGAATGAAATGCCAAAATTTGGAGCTTAAATTAATAAAAAAAAACAAACAACAAATTATCTTAACCTCCACTTAATTCACCTAACCTCCATCTAATTATTTTTTTTTAAATCACAACTAGATATTTTAATATATGAAACTAATTTTTTTCAAACCAGATAATAAAAAATAAGATAGTACTTTTTTTTTATAAGATTTTTTTTTCATCAAAAATTTAAGAATAAAAAACAACAAAATATAATAATATACTAAGTGAATTATAAAAGGAAAATATAATAAATTTTTTTTGATATTAAAGGAGAATAATATACAATGACAAGTATACCAAAATTATTTGGAACATCAGGAATTCGTGGAAAATACCAAGAACAAATAACATTAGAACTTGCAATAAATGTAGCACGTGCCCTTGCAAAATACATTGGAGGAGTAGGTAAAAAAGTAGTAATTGGACGAGATACAAGAACTACTGGTAAAATAATTGAAAATGTAATGTCCGCAGCATTAATGGAATGTGGCTGTGATGTATTAAAACTAGGAATGGTTCCAACCCCAGTAGTAGGATATGCAACATTAAAAAAAGGAGCTGATGCAGGAATAATGATAACAGCATCACATAATCCATCAGAATATAATGGAATAAAACTATGGAATAATGATGGACTTGCATATAAACAACACCAAGAAGCAGAAATTGAAAAAATCGTATATAATAAAGACTTCGAAGTTGTAGGATGGGATGAAGTAGGATGTGAGTATGATATTTCATCATTTAAAGATAAATATGTTGATGATATTATAAAAGTATCAGAAATTAATCCTAATAAACCTCTTAAAGTAGTAATTGATGCTGCAAGTGGAGCTGGATCTTATTTATCTGCTAATGCTATGCGTAAAGCAGGAATGGATGTAATAACATTAAATTCCCAGCCTGATGGATTTTTCCCTGGACGAAATCCTGAACCAAATGCTGAAAATCTCCAAACACTAATGAAGACTGTAAAAGCAATAGGTGCAGATATTGGAATTGCACATGATGGTGATGCAGATCGTATGATTGCTGTAGATGAAAAAGGACGATTATCTGACTTTGATAAACTTCTTACAATTATGGCAAAAGAATTTGGAGGACTTGTTATAACAACAGTTGATGCATCAGCATGTCTTGATACACAAATGAGTATGATAGATGGTGAAGTTAAAAGAACACCTGTAGGTGATGTTCATGTAGCTGAAAGTATAGTTGAAAATAATGCTACATTTGGTGGTGAACCATCTGGAACTTGGCTACATCCAGACTTTTGCATGTGTCCTGATGGACTTCTATCAGCTCTTAGAATTGTTCATTGTGTACAAAAAAATGGTCCTTTATCACAACAACTTGATGCAATTGAAAGTTATCCAACATTAAGAAGTAAAATAACATGTCCAAATGATAAAAAAGATAAAATAATGGAAATTGTAACTGATAAATTCCAGGATGAATTTGATAAAATTAAAGAAGTACTTACTATTGATGGAGTACGCTTACAATTTGAAGATAACAGTTGGGTATTAATAAGACCATCAGGTACAGAACCATATATTAGAATTACAGCAGAAGCTATGACACAACAAAAACTTGATGAAATCATAGATATTGCAACAAAATTCCTAGAAAAACAATTATAAAAAAAATTATCTTTAAACTCCCCCTTTTTTTATCTCCCATTTTTTTTATTAAATTACTCTTTTTTTTAGAAAAAAAGATTTCCCACCCTTTTTTTATATACTTTAATAAATGTAATATATAATTATAAAATAATAAAACATATAAAAATAAAAAATAATAATAT